>NZ_DATBKY010000042.1:0-2100 GCF_036555685.1 Actinophytocola sp.
GTGGTGAACGAGGTCGTCGACGGCGGCGGGGTGTCCTACGCGTTCCGGCTCGCGGAGGAGATGAACGCGTCGGGCACCGACGCGGTCCGGGCGTTCACCGCCACCACGCGTATCTACGACCTGCGGTCCCTGTGGGACGCCATCCAGGCGCTCGACAACGTCGTGCCCACGGAGACCGCGGACGAGATGGTGCTCGAGAGCCGGCGCCTCCTCGACCGCGCGTCGCGCTGGTTCCTGTCCAACCGCCCGCAGCCGCTCGCGGTCGGCGCCGAGATCAACCGGTTCCACAAGGTGGTGGCCGAGCTCGCGCCCGAGGTCGTCGACATGCTGCGCGGCACCGAGCGGGAGCTCGCCGCCAAGCGTGCGGAGGGGCTCGTCGCCCGGGGCGTGCCGACCGAGCTCGCGGAGCGGATCGCCTCGCTGCTCAACGGGTACTCGCTGCTGGACATCACCGAGGTATCCGAGCTCGCCGAGCGGGATGCGGGGCTGGACACCGAGCGCAGCCCGCGGGAGACCGCCGAGCTGTACTACGCGCTGTCCGACCACCTCAACCTAGACTCGATGCTGACGTCGGTCAGCGACCTCGCGCGGGGCAACCGGTGGCACGCGCTGGCCCGGCTGGCGCTGCGCGACGACATGTACTCGTCGCTGCGGGACATCACGCTCGACGTGCTGCGCCAGAGCGACCCGGGCACCTCGGCGGATACGAAGATCGCGAACTGGGAGCGCACCAACGCGTCCCGGCTGGCCCGTGCGCGGTCGTCGCTGGAGGAGATCCAGCACTCCGGCCGGCTCGATCTCGCCATACTGTCGGTCGCCGCCCGGCAGGTGCGCAGTATGGTCCGCTAGTGGGAGTCTTCATCGCCGAGGTCCGGCCGCGCTGGTCGGACATGGACGTGTACGGGCATGTGAACCATGCCAACACGGTGACCTTGCTCGAGGAGGCCCGGATCGCCCTCCTGTTCGGCGAGGGCGCTCGGCACGGAGCCGAGCGGCTCGCGTCGGGGGTGCTGGTGGCCCGGCTCGTCGTGGACTACCACGCGCCGCTGATCGCCGACGGCGGGAGCATCCGGGTGGCGGTGTCCCTGCGGGAGATGCGGCACGCGACCTTCGTCCTGGACTACGAGGTCCACAATGGACTGGCCGCGGACGATCCGATCGCGGTCACCGCGCAGACGACGATGGTGCCCTACGACCTCGCGAACAGCCGGCCGCGCCGGATGTCCGAGGCGGAGCGGGACTTCCTCGCCGCCTGGCGCAGCAACGGCAGCGGGGGCAAGGGTGCCTGAGCTGGAGTTCGCCGAGCGCTCCGAGCGTGACGACCTCGGCGCGTTCGTGGCCCGCGCGGTGCGCCTGGAGGGCTCGACCGTCGTCCGCTTGCGGGGCCGCGAGAACGGGCGCATCGACGCGTGGGTGGCCACGCCGTTCGACGTGCTCGCCACCCGCACCGTCCTGGGCCGGGTCGAGCCCGCCGACGTCACGGTGTCCGGCAACGAGCTGCTCGCCGCGCTGTCCGTCTCGCGCGGCGAGCTGGTCGACCCGGGCCCGGTGCTCGACCTGCAGTGGCGCTCCGCGCTGCCGCCGCTGGAGCACTGGCAGGTCGTCGAGTCGCTTCCGGCGAAGATCGTGAACGACCTGGCCGACCGCGGGCTCGCGGTGGCGCGGGAGAACATGGGCCCGCACGGCACGCCGCCCGCGTCGCTGCTCGACCAGACCGTGCTGACCGTGAGCGGCGACAAGCTCGAGGTCAAGATCCCGCTGCGCTGCCTGTTCGCCATGTCCGGCATGGGTTTCCTCGGCTCGGGCACGGCCGACGAGCAGGTGCGGGTGACCGCCACGGACGCGTGGCTGCGCATCGACGCGCGGTTCGGCGCGGTGGTGCGCCGGCGGCACGCGCTGCTGCCGTTGCTCGTCTGAGGTTGCCGAATTCTTACGTCCGGGCGGCCGGATGCGACCGGAACGGGCCGGAGGGAGTCAGAGGGGCATGTACGACCGCACGAACGACCGGCCGGACCCCGCGGACCCCGGCGAGCAGGACCCGGCGCGCCGGTTCCTCGACCAGACCGTGCCGCGCGAGGACTACTGGGAGGGCCGCGAGCC
>NZ_DATBKY010000043.1:0-3976 GCF_036555685.1 Actinophytocola sp.
GCTACCACCTGGAGCCCGAGCCGGCGGGCATCAAGCCGTACGTGCTGTTCAGCGAGGCTTTGCAGCAGTCCGGCCGGGTGGCGATCGTCAAGGTCGCGCTGCGCGGGCGGGAGTCGCTGGGCGTGCTGCGCATCCGCGACCAGGTGATCGTGCTGGAGACGATGCTGTGGCCGGACGAGATCCGCACGCCGGACTTCCCGTTCCTGCACCGGGACGTGCCGGTCTCGGCCACGGAGCTGCGTGAGGCGACCGCCCTGATCGAGGCGCTGAGCGAGAGGTTCACCCCGGGCCGCTACACCGACCGCTACCGCGAGGCGCTGCAGGCGCTGGTGCAGGCCAAGATCGACGGCAACGAGGTCGTCCAGCCGACGGCCGTCGCGCAGCAGGACAGCGCGGCGGACCTGCTGACCGCGCTGCGCACCACGCTCGTGGCGAAGCGCGCGGGCACGGCCGTCGCCTCGGCCCGGGCCGCCGAGGAACGCGCGGCCGAGGAGAGCGCGGCCGCGAAGGAGGCCGCGGACCGCACGCGCACCCCGAGCTGACCGCGCGTCAGTCCTCGCGTCAGTCCTCGCCGCGTCAGTCCTCGTCGCCCAGCATCCCTTCGCGAAGCTGCTCGAGCGTGCGGGCCAGCAGGCGGGAGACGTGCATCTGCGAGATGCCGATGCGCTCGGCGATCTGCGTCTGCGTCATGTGCCTGAAGAACCGCAGCGTGAGGATCGTGCGCTCGCGTTCGGGCAGCCGCTCGATCAGCGGACGCAGCGACTCGTAGTCCTCCACGCCGTCCAGCGCTGCGTCGGTCTCGCCCAGCGTCTCGCCGAGCGAGTCGGAGTCGGCGTCGGGGGAGAGGGCCTCGTCGAGCGACATCGAGTGGTACGCGTTGCCGGCCTCGAGCCCCTCGTACACCTGCTCCTGGCTCAGGTCCAGGTGCTTCGCGAGCTCGGACGGCGTTGGCGCGCGGCCCAGCCGCTGCGAGAGCTCCGCGCTGGCGGCGTTGATCGCGAGGTTCAGCTCCTTGAGCCGGCGCGGCACGTGCATCGACCAGCTCGCATCGCGGAAGTGCCGGCGCACCTCGCCCATCACGGTCGGCACCGCGAACGACAGGAAGTCCGTGCCGCGATCGGGCTGGAACCGGTCGACCGCGTTGATCAGGCCGAGGGTCGCGACCTGCACCAGGTCCTCGCGCGGGACGCCGCGGTTGGAGAACCGCGCCGCGATGTGCTCGGCGAGGGGCAGGTGCCCCGTCACGAGCTTGTTACGCAGCTCGCCCCGGGCGGGATCCTTCTCGTCGAGCGCCGCCATCTCGTCGAACAGCGGTGCCAGATGTTCGTAGCCGGTGTCCGGGGTTTCCCGGTTCTTGGCCGCCGAACTCTGTGTGTCCGTCACGCCGCCGTACCGTCCGCTCGCCGCTTGGCCACTTCGATGTGCACCTGATGCTGCCCGTTGACCGGCTCGACCCAGCTGCTCGCGTGGTCGGTCAGCGTCGTCAGCACGCGCCAGCCGAACGTGTCGCTGCTCGGCGTGCTGTCGTCGGTCGACCGGATGCTCACGACGAACCGGATCTCGTCCTTGCTCACCGTGAACATGCAGCGCAACGCGGCATCCGGCGCGGCGCGGGTGATGAGTGTCGAGCAGGCCTCGTCGACGGCCAGCTTGAGGTCGGCGATCGCGTCCAGATCGAAGTCAGCGCGCATGGCGATGCTCGATGTCAACGACCGGATGATGGGCAGGTTGGTGAGCTCGGCGCCCAGCCGCAACTCGATCTCGTCGGGACTTCCGTCCCCGTCTCCCACGCTCATGGTGCTCCTCTACCCGCTGTCCACGCTTCGGAAACCTTTGTGACCGGCGACTTTACCGTGAATCACGACACGCCGTCCCGGGGTCGGGCGGCACGCGCGCGGCCGGGCCCCTAACGTGGAAGGTGCACGCCGTCGAAGGAAGGAGCCAACATGTTGGCGGTTACGGAAGCGGCAGCGCAGGCGATCGACGCGCTGACCAACCAGGGTGGGATCGACGACCAGGGTGGTCTCCGTTTCTCGATGCAGAACGAGTCCGACTCGCAGACAGCGCTGGCGCTCGCCGTGGCGAGCGCTCCGGTCGAGGGAGACCAGGTCGTCACGGCGGAGTCCGGTGCGCACGTGTTCCTGGAGGAGCAGGCTGCCGACTACCTGTCGGACAAAGTGCTTGACGTGCAACAGGATGCGGAGGGCCAGCTCAACTTCGCTGTGCTCGAACGGGCGTCTTGACACCTATCCTGCGCGGAACGCCGGTGCCCCGCGGGGCACCGGCGTTCCGTCATCCATGGGACCGTCGTCCGTAGGACCTCTGTGGACTGCTAGCGGCCCAGGGCCTTCTGCAGCTCCTTCTTCGTCATGTTCGAACGGCCGCGGATGTTCTTCTTCTTGGCCTCGTTGTACAGCTGGTCCCGCGTCGGGCCGCCGGGGCCCTGCCGGTTGCCGGACCGCTTCCCGCCGCGGTGCTGCGGCGACACGTCGTTCGTCGACGTCTTGCTGGCGGTCCGCGACTCACCGGACTGCGCCCGGTTCTTGTTCACGGTCCGGGACGCGATCTCCTTGGCGCGGCCGGTGCTCGCGCCCCGGTCCTTGGCACTGTCCTTGATGTGCTCGTACTGGCGTTCCCGCTTCTTGTTCCAGGCCTGAGGCATCACGCGCTCCTTTCTCACGCTTGACCTGGGGGTACCCAGCACGAGGCCGGCCTATGCCTGCGCGGCCACCGGCGCCCGCTCCGGCTCGGTCGCGGTCTCGGCCGTGGTCTCGGCCGTGGTCTCGCCGCCGGCCCGGTTGGCGCGAGCAGCTGGACAACCTGCTGGTCTGCCGCCTTGACCTCCAGCAAAGTCGAGCTCCTAGCGTCGGGGTATGGCTGAGAGGATCGTCGTGACAGGCGCCACCGGGAACGTCGGGCGCGTGCTCGTCCCGCTGCTGTCCGCGGCCGGCGTCCATGTGCGTGCGGTGACCCGCGACCCGGCGGCGGCCGGCTTGCCGGCCGGCGTCGACGTCGTGCGGGCCGACCTGCTCGACGCCGCGACGCTGGACGCCGCGTTCGCCGGCGCCGACGCGGTCTTCCTCGTCTGGCCGGCGTACTCGACCGACCACGCCGCCCCGGTGGTCGACGCGATCGCCCGGCACGCGCGGCGCGTGGTGTTCCTCTCCGCGCTGGGCGCGCCGGACTCCACGGTCGCCGAGCCGCCGCCGGGTCTGTTCCACGGCAGGCTCGAGTGGCTGATCCGGCGGACGAGTCTGGAGTGGACTTTCCTGCGCGCGGGCGGTTTCGCGACGAACACGCTGGGCTGGGCCGCCGAGATCCGGGAGAGCGGGACCGTGCACTGGATATACGGTGGCGCCGGCCGGTCGCTGATCCACGAGGCCGACATCGCCGCGGTGGCCGCCCGGGTGCTGACCGAGAGGGGGCACGCGGGCGCGAGCTACGAGCTGACCGGGCCGTCGGTGGTGACCCAGACCGAGCAGGTCCGGCTGATCGGCGAGGCGATCGGGCGGCCGCTGCGGTGGGTGGAGCTGCCCGAGGAGGACGCTCGGGCGCGGATGCGGGAGATGGGCTGGTCACCGGAGTTCATCGAGGGCGGGCTCGCACACTGGGCGCACATCGTCGGCGAGCCGGAGCCGGTGACCGACACGGTCGAGAAGCTGACGGGAACGCCCGCGCGCTCCTTCGCCCAGTGGGCAGGGGAGCACGTGGGCGCCTTCTCCTAGTGCTTCGGCCTAGTGCTTGACCTTCACCTTGAGGAGATCCGCCGGGATGGCGGGCGGGCCGTCCAGCGGGGCCGGGTCGTCCGGGGTCGGCATGACGCCGCCGGCCGCGACCTTGTCCAATGTGGCCAGTCCGGCGTCACCGATGGTGCCGAAAATCGCGTAGTCCGGGCGCAGGTAGGCGGCGCCGTACACGAGGAAGAACTGGCTGCCGTTGGTGTCCGGGCCGGCGTTGGCCATCGCGAGCGTGCCGC
>NZ_DATBKY010000044.1:0-1702 GCF_036555685.1 Actinophytocola sp.
GGTGTCCGCGCCGAGGTCCGCGGTGATCTGGATGGCTCGTTTCCAGTACCGCACCGCGGCCTGGCGCTCGTCCTCGTCCGGGCCGGACCACCGGTACAGCGGCAGCACCGAGGCGATCTTCACCCCGGCCGCGTCCAGGGCCCGGCCGAACGCGGCGATCTGCGCCTTGTCCGCCCGCGGGTGCAGGAAGAAGGGCAGGAAATCCTCACGAGGCGAGAGCTCGATGTACTCGTAGCCCAGGTCCGCGACCAGGCCGGGCAGCTCGGCCAGCGGCACCCGGCGGAACATGTAGGGGTCGAGGGTGATCTTCATTTGGCGTAGAACTCAGGACGTTCGGGCATGGACACCGCGGTGCGCTGGCCGGTGCGCAGGGCCTCCAGGGCGGCGTCGGTGACCGCCGCGGCGGCGTAGCCGTCCCACGAACTGGGGCCGGCGGCGCTGCCCGCGGCCACCGCGTTCAGCCATTCCTGCAGTTCGGCGTCGTAGGCGCGGATGAACCGGTCGCGCCAGTCGACCGGGACGCGGCCGCCGTACCGGTTCTGAGCCCGCACGGTCACCTCGCTGACGTCGGCCAGGGCGACGGTGCCGGTCTCGCAGACGACCTCGCCGCGGACGTCGTAGCCGTACCGGGCGCTGACGAACAGCTCGTCGTCGACGAGCACGCCGTTGGCCATCTCGAGCAGCAGGATCAGCGGGTCCTGCAGGCCGTCGGGGGCCTGGCCGGCGCGGCGCGGCGTCAGCACGGTGGCCGCCACGATCTCCTCACCGAACAGCCATCGGACGATGTCCATCTCGTGCACGGCCGAGTCGCTGATGATCATGTCGGTGGTGAAGCCGTAGTCCGGCACCGACGGGTTGCGGTGCGCGCAGTGCATCAGCAGCGGCGCGCCGATGCCGCTGTCGTCGAGCGCGGCCTTCATGGCCCGGTAGCCGGCGTCGTAACGCCGCATGAAGCCGACCTGGACCAGGCGTCGGCCCGCGGCCATCTCGGCCTCCATGATGCGCAGGCAGGCGTCGCTGGCCGGCGCGAGCGGCTTCTCGCAGAACACCGGCTTGCCTGCGCCGATCGCGGCGACGACCTGCTCCTCGTGGGCCGGGCCCCAGGACGCGACGAGCACGGCGTCGACGTTGCCGTCCGCGATCAGGTCCTGGGCGGTGGCGTGGACTGACACCCTGTGCTGGCCAACACCGGGCAGGACCGCCGCGACCTGCCCGGCGCGCGCCGTGTCGACGTCGTTGACCGCGGTCACTGACCCGCCGGTGAGCACTTGGGTGATCCGGCGGATGTGGTCCTGGCCGATCATCCCCACTCCGATGACGCCGACGCGGACGTCCATGGTTAATCCTTCTCCTCTCCGATGCCGAGGCCGCGCAGGTAGGTGAAGGTGCGCTGGGCGATCGGCTTGGGCTGGCCGAAGTCGCACGGGTACATGTCCTGCTCGACCACGACGAACAGGTCCCGGCCGAGCTCGCGCAGGGCCTTGGCCACATCCTCGACGACCGGTTCGCCGCGGGGCGGCTCGCAGCTGGCGCCCATGGCCACGGCCTGGCCGAAGGCGAGGCCCTCGCGCTCGGCCCTGGCCACGATGGCCGGGTCCATCTGCTTGATGTGCACGTAGCCGATGCGGTCGGGGTAGCGGTCGATGATGGCCACGTTGTCCGCGTGCCGGTAGGCCAGGTGGCCGGTGTCCAGGCACAGGGA
>NZ_DATBKY010000045.1:0-27502 GCF_036555685.1 Actinophytocola sp.
GAGGACGGCCACCCGGCCTGTCCGGGCTCGTCGCAGTCAGCCGGTCTCCTCGGCCAGCTCCAGACGTTCCATGGCCTCCGCCATGTCCTCTTCGGTCGGGGCGTCGTCCTGGGTCAGCTTCTTGCGCCAGTAGCCCGTGAAGTCGATCTCTCGCCTGTCGATCCCGCGCTCGTCGACCAGGTGGCGGCGCAGCGTCCGCACCGCACCCGCCTCGCCGGCCAGCCACGCCGACACCGTCCCCGCCGGGAAGCTCGCCGCACGGACCGCGCCGACCACCGACTCGCCCGCGGCGCGGTGCAGCCAGCGCACCTCCGCTCCGTCCGGAGTGGACAGCGGCTGCTCCTCACCGGCGGCCGCCACCTCCACGAACACCAGCGCTCGCGCGGACGGCGCCAGCGACTCCAGCAGCGAGCCGATCGCCGGGAGCGCCGTCTCGTCGCCGGCGAACAGGTACCAGTCCCCCGCCCGCAACGGCTTCCGGTAGATCTCCGCCGGGCCGCTGCGGCCCACCACCTGGCCCGGCGCCGCCGCACGCGCCCAGCGCACCGCCGGGCCGGCGGCGCCGTGCAGTACGAAGTCGACGTCGATCTCGCCGCGGGAGGGGTCGTGGCGGCGGACCGTGAAGCTGCGCAGCCACGGGCGCGACTTCTCCGGAATCGCCAGGTACGCCTGGTACCAGCGCATGTCGTCGCCGTCCGAGGGGGGCAGCGGCAGCGTGCCGTCGCGCGGGAACATCAGCTTCAGCTGCTGGTCCGGCCAGTGCACCAGGCCGGCCGGCGCGGTGAAGCTCACCCGCGACATCCGTGGGGTGAGCGGCCGTACCCGCGTCACCGTCAGTTCGCCTACCGGGTCCATAAAAGTCTCCTTACGGTGTAAAGTGAGCGTACTTTACGGCGTAAGGAGATGTCGAGTGGTTGTCTTCGCGGCCCAGGGCGACGCTCGCCGGGCGCTCGAGCTGCTGTGGCGCGCGCAGTCCGCGCCACCCCGCCCGGGTCCCCGGCAGACGCTGACCGTCGACGAGATCGTGGACGCGGCGATCGAGGTCGCGGACGGGTCGGGCATGGCCGCGCTGTCGATGCGCGCGGTCGGGCAGCGGCTGGGGCGCACCGGGATGGCGCTGTACACGTACGTGCCCGGGAAGAGCGAGCTGATCGACCTGATGCACGACCGGGCACACGCGTCGCTCCCCCGCGCGTACCCGCTGGCCGGCGGCTGGCGCCCCGCGGCGAAGGCGTGGGCGGCCGACCTCTGGCGCTGCTACCAGGCGCACCCGTGGATGCTGCAGGTCTCGCAGGCGCGCCCGGCGCTGGGCCCGCACGAGTACGCGGTGGTGGAGGCGGTGACCGAGATCCTGTTCGAGACGGGCCTGCCGGCGCGGTTGCTGAGCCGCGTGATCGGCACCCTCTTCCACTTCGTCCGCGGCGCCGCGTCGGCGGTCGCGGAGGCCGGCCAGGCCCCGGCGGAGACCGGGGTGTCCAACGAGGACTGGTGGACGGCGCGGGCGGCGATGCTGACCGAGGTGGCCCCGGACTTCGCCGACCGGTACCCGTCGATCGTCCGGCTGGGCGCGCAGGACTCCTTCGAGTGGGACGAGTCGCAGCCCTACCTGGAGCAGCAGGCGCGCGAGACGTTCGAGGTCGGCCTCTCGGTGCTCCTGGACGGCGTCGAGGCCGCGATCACGAGGGCGCGATAGATTGCGCGGAATGGAGGTCGAGATCTACACCGACGGGGCGTGCTGGGGGAACCCGGGACCGGGCGGTTGGGGCGTCCTACTGCGGTACGGCACGCGGGAGAAGACCCTCTGCGGCGGCGAGGCCGGCCCGACCACCAACAACCGCATGGAGCTGACCGCGCCGATCGAGGCGCTCACGCATCTCACGCGGCCCGCGGTCGTGAACCTCTACACCGACAGCACCTACGTCCGCAACGGCATCACCAAGTGGGTCGCCAACTGGAAGCGCAACGGCTGGCTCACCACCGCGAAGCAGCCCGTCAAGAACGACGACCTCTGGCGGCGGCTCGACGAGGCCGCGGCGCGCCACGAGGTCGTCTGGCACTGGGTCAAGGGCCACGCCGGCCACCCCGACAACGAACGCGCCGACCGGCTCGCGCTCGCCGGGCTCGAGGCGGCCCTGCGCGAGGCCGGCGTCGACCCGGCCGCCTTCCGCACGCCCGGCCGGACAGCGGCGGGGCGGCCCTGAGGGGCGGCCCTCAGCGGAGGAACTCCTCGAACGTGATCGTGCCCGACGCCGGCGCCAGGTTCGCTCCCGTCCGGTAGCCGCGGATCACCTTGCCCGGCAGGGGAACCGGCACGACCGGGCGGCGTGGCCGGTATGCCCGGGCGAACGCGGACATGGCGCGCACCTGCGGGCCGCCGAAGTCCGGGACCCGGCCGGCGGGCGGACCGGTCGCCAGCGTCACGAGCCGGTCCGCCACGTCCCGCACGTCCACGGGCTGGAAGCGGGTGCCGGCCAGCACGAAGTGCACGGGGGACCAGCGCTGCAGGGTGAAGAACAGCAGCACCAGATCGTGGAACTGGGTCGCCCGCAGCACAGTGGATCACCGTGTCCACTCCGGACAACGCGGCGGCCAGGCCCGCGCCCGTCGACAGGTCGCCCACGACACGGCCGGGCCCGGGGCGGCGGCTGAGCACGCGCACCCCCGGGCAGCCGGTCGACCACCGCACGACCGAGCGTGCCCGTGCCGCCCGTCACCAGGATCACGAAGAGCCACCCGCCACGATCCCAGCCTTCCAGATGCATGAGTGCCGATCGAATGGGTAGTCGGCGCCCAGGACGGAAGACCGACAAGAGGAGGCGCGGTGAGCACCACCGAGACCGGCCAGGTGACCGGTACCAAGGACAAGGACTACAACATCATCTGGTTCGTCGAGCAGTGCCTGAACAACGCCCTGCGGATGGAGGAGTACGCGCAGGACGCGGAACGCGACGGCGACTCGGAGCTCGCCGAGTTCTTCCGCCGCGCGCAGGGCGAGAGCCGCAAGGGCGCCGAGCAGGGCAAGCAGATGCTGGCCAGCCGACTCAAGGCGTGAGCACGGGCCAAGAGCGGCGTGCCCGGCGACGGGTGCGCCGTTCTGCGTGCCTTCCGCGGCGGGTCTAGCGTGGGCGCCAGCGGATCATCAGGGGAGCCGAGATGGACGTGCGTCGACTGATCGAGCGCTGGCCGGTCTACCGGCAGCTCACCGGCGAGGACCGCACCGCACGCGGGCAGGCGGCCAAGTCCCGCAAGACGGAGAAACTGCACTCCCGCACGGAAGACGCCGATCGGGTGGTTCGCTCGGTCTGTCCATATTGTGCCGTCGGCTGCGGGCAGCGGGTGTTCGTGAAGGACGGCGAGGTCACCCAGATCGAGGGCGACCCCGACTCCCCCATCTCGCGGGGACGCCTGTGCCCCAAGGGATCCGCGAGCAAGCAGCTCGTCACGAACCCGGACCGGCTCAGGCACGTGCTCTACCGGCGGCCGTACGCCACCGAGTGGGAGCGGCTCGACCTGGACCGGGCGATGGAGATGATCGCCGACCGGGTCATCGCGACGCGGCGCGACACCTGGCAGGACTTCGACGACGAGGGGCGGCGGCTCAACCGCACCGAGGGCTTCGCGAGCCTCGGCGGCGCCACCCTCGACAACGAAGAGAACTACCTGATGAAGAAGCTGTACACCGCGCTCGGCGCCATCCAGGTGGAGAACCAGGCCCGTATTTGACACTCCTCCACGGTGCCCGGTCTGGGTACCTCCTTCGGTCGCGGCGGCGCCACGACGTTCCAGCAGGACCTCGCGAACGCGGACTGCATCGTCATCCAGGGCTCGAACATGGCCGAGTGCCATCCTGTCGGCTTCCAGTGGGTGATGGAGGCGAAGCTGCGGGGCGCCAAGGTGATCCACATCGACCCGCGGTTCACCCGGACGAGCGCGCTCGCCCACACGCACGTGGCGCTTCGCGCCGGCAGTGACATCGCGTTCCTCGGCGGGCTCATCAACTACGTGCTGCAGAACGAGCTCGACTTCCGCGAGTACGTCGTCGCCTACACCAACGCGGGCGCGATCCTGCGCGAGGACTTCGCCGACACCGAGGACCTCGACGGCGTGTTCTCCGGCTACGACGCGGAGGGCCCCAGCTACGACGTCAGGACGTGGGCCTACGAGGGCGCCGAGGAGATCGCGCCCGCGGCGGGCGCGCGGGAGCAGACCCACCACGGTGGCGAGGACCATCGGGGCTCAGCGCGCGCCGAGGCCTACGGCAGCGGTGGCGCGGCGGTGTCGGCCAAGCCCAGGACGGACCCGACGCTGCAGCACCCGCGCTGCGTCTACCAGGTGCTCAAGCGGCACTTCTCCCGCTACACCCCCGAGCTCGTCGCCGACGCGTGCGGCGTGACCCCGGAGTGCTTCCTGGCGGTGGCGCGGGCGATCACCGAGAACTCCGGCCGCGAGCGGACGACCGCGTGGGTGTACTCGGTCGGCTGGACCCAGCACACGGTCGGCGTGCAGTACATCCGCACCGCGTCGATCCTGCAGATGCTGCTCGGCAACATCGGCCGGCCCGGCGGCGGCATCATGGCGCTGCGCGGGCACGCCAGCATCCAGGGCTCCACCGACATCCCGACGCTGTTCAACATCCTGCCCGGCTACCTTCCGATGCCGAGCGCGCACCAGCACCTGAGCCTCGACGACTACGTCGAAGCGGACGCCGGCAAGACGGGGTTCTGGGGCAACATGCGCTCCTACGCGGTCAGCCTGCTCAAGTCGTACTGGGGCGAGCACGCCACCGAGGAGAACGACTTCCGGTTCTCGCACCTGCCCCGGCTGACCGGCGACCACGGCACGTACAAGACCGTCCTCAACCAGATCGCGGGCGACTGCAAGGGCTACTTCCTGGTCGGCGAGAACCCGGCGGTCGGTTCGGCGAACGGGCGGATGCAGCGCTTCGGGCTCGCCAACCTCGAGTGGCTCGTCGTGCGCGACCTGCGGATGATCGAGAGCGCGACGTTCTGGCAGAACGGCCCGGAGATCGAGACCGGCGAGATGTCCACAGAGGACATCGGAACCGAGGTGTTCCTGCTGCCGGCCGCGGCGCACACGGAGAAGGAAGGCAGCTTCACCAACACGCAGCGGCTGCTGCAGTGGCGGCACAAGGCCGTCGACCCGCCCGGCGACGCGCGCAGCGAGCTGTGGTTCTACTACCACCTCGGCCGGATCATCAAGGAGAAGCTCGCCGCCAGCACCGACCCGCGCGACCTGCCGATCCAGGAGATCACCTGGGACTACCCGGTCTCCGGCGAGCACGCCGAGCCGTCCGCGGAGGCCGTGCTGGCCGAGATCAACGGCACCGGACCGGACGGCCCGCTGTCGGCCTACACCGAGCTCAAGGACGACGGCTCGACCGCGTGCGGCTGCTGGATCTACTGCGGCGTCTACGCCGACGGGCACAACCACGCGGCGAACCGCAAGCCCGGCTCCGAGCAGTCGTGGGTGGCGCCCGAATGGGGCTGGGCGTGGCCGGCGAACCGGCGCATCCTCTACAACCGCGCCTCCGCCGACCCGGACGGCAAGCCGTGGAGCGAGCGCAAGCGGTACGTCTGGTGGGACGCCGAGAACGGCAAGTGGACGGGGGCGGACGTGCCGGACTTCGAGCCGGACAAGCGGCCGGACTACGAGCCGCCGGAAGGCGCGACCGCGCAGAACGCGCTGGCCGGCCAGGATCCGTTCATCATGCAGACCGACGGCAAGGCGTGGCTGTTCGCCCCGGCCGGGCTCGCCGACGGCCCGATGCCGACCCACTACGAGCCGCTCGAGTCCCCTGTGGACAACCCGCTCTACCGCCAGCAGTTCAACCCGATGCTGCAGACCTACGACAGCGAGTACAACCCGCACCACCCGCTCGGCAGCCCCGTTTACCCTTACGTGGCAACGACCTACCGGCTCACCGAGCATCACACGGCCGGCGGGATGAGCCGGTTCCTGCCGTACCTCTCCGAGCTGCAGCCGCAGATGTTCTGCGAGGTGTCGCCCGAGCTCGCGGCCGAGCGCGGACTGGAGCACGGCGGCTGGGCGACGATCGTCTCCGAGCGCGCGGCGATCGAGGCACGGGTGCTCGTGACCGCACGGGTGAAGCCGCTGCGCGTGCGCGGTCGGGTGCTGCACCACATCGGGCTGCCGTACCACTGGGGTGCCAACGGGGTCTCGATCGGCGACCCCGCCAACGACCTGCTCGCCGCCGTGCTGGACCCGAACGTGCACATCCAGGAGTCGAAGGCGACGACCTGCGACGTGCTGCCCGGCCGGCGCCCGCGCGGGCACGCGCTGCGCGAGCTCGTCGAGCGGTACCAGAAGCAGGCCGAGAGGAGTACGCCGTGAGCGGAGCGAACCGGGAGGCACCGTGACCCGGATGGGCTTCTTCACCGACACGTCGGTGTGCATCGGCTGCAAGGCGTGCGAGGTGGCGTGCAAGGAGTGGAACATGCTGCCCGCCGACCCGCCGCCGGACCTGCTCGGCATGTCGTACGACAACACCGGTGGGCTCGGCGCGGACACCTGGCGGCACGTGGCGTTCGTCGAGAAGCCGGCGCCGCCGACGGACCTCGGCATGCCCTCGGTCGGCGAGCCCGAAGTGCGCTGGCTGATGTCGTCGGACGTGTGCAAGCACTGCACGCACGCGGCCTGCCTCGACGTGTGCCCGACCGGCGCGCTGTTCCGCACCGAGTTCGACACGGTCGTCGTGCAGCAGGACGTGTGCAACGGGTGTGGCTACTGCGTGCCCGCCTGCCCGTACGGCGTGATCGAGAAGCGGGAGGAGGACGGCCGGGCCTTCAAGTGCACGATGTGCTACGACCGCATCGGCGCGGACCTCCAGCCGGCCTGCGCGACGGCGTGCCCGACCGAGTCGATCCAGTTCGGCCCGCTGGACGAGCTGCGCGCGCGGGCCGGCGAGCGGGTGACCGAGCTGCACGAGCAGGGCGTGACCGAGGCGCGCCTGTACGGCCACGACCCGAACGACGGGGTCGGCGGCAGCGGCGCGTTCTTCCTGCTGCTGGACGAGCCGGAGGTGTACGGGCTGCCGCCGGACCCGGTGGTGACGACCCGCGACCTGCCCGGCATGTGGCGTCGCGCGGCGGGTGCCGCGCTCGGGGTCGCCGCGGCGGTGGCCCTGTCGTTCCTGGGAGGACGGCGATGACCGGCACGCAGTCGCGGCCCGACTCGGGAGCCGTGCCGGAGCCCGTCCCGGGGTCGGTTCCCGGTTCGGTTCCGGGGTCTGTTCCGGGCCCTGCCTCGGGGTCTGTTTCGAAGGCGCGCGAGCGGTCGATGGTCGGGCCCGCGGTGTTCGAGTCGTACTACGGGCGGCCGATCCTCAAGGAGCCGGCGTGGAAGCAGCCGGACGTGCCGCTGTACCTGTTCCTCGGGGGCGTGGCCGGCGCGTCCGCGTCGATGGGCGCGCTGGCCGAGCCGTCCGGGCGGCCGGCGCTCGCGCGGGCGACCCGGCTGGTGGCCGCCGGCGCGGCGTCGGCGAGCGTGGTGGCGCTCGTCCACGACCTCGGCCGGCCGCTGCGGTTCCTCAACATGCTGCGGGTGATCAAGCCGACCTCCCCGCTGTCGATCGGCTCGTGGATCCTCGCGCCGTTCTCGGGGCTGGCCGCGGTGACGGCCGCGCTCGAGGTGACCGGCCGGCTGCCGACGATCCGGCGGCTCACGGGGACCGCCGCCGGCCTGCTCGGCCCGGCGATGTGCACGTACACGGCGGTGCTGCTGGCCGACACGGCGACGCCGGCCTGGCACGAGGCGCGGCTCGAGCTGCCCGTGCTGTTCGCCGGCAGCGCGCTGGCGAGCGGCGCGGGCGCGGCGATGCTAGCGGCCCCGGCCGAGTCGGCCCCGGCCCGCCGTGCCGGACTCGCCGGCGCGGTCACGGAGCTGGTGGTCGCGCGGCGGATCGAGCACGGTCTCGGCCTCGTCTCCGAGACCTACCGCACGGGCCGCGCCGGGCGGCTGCTGCGCGCGGCGCGGGCGCTGACCGCCGCGGGTGCCGGGCTGTCGCTGCTCGGACGCCGAAACCGGCTCGCCACCGTGGCCGCCGGCGCGGCGTACCTCGCGGCCGGCGTGTGCACCCGGTTCGGCGTGTACAACGCGGGCGTGGCGTCGGCGAAGGACCCCAAGTACGTGGTCGTGCCGCAGCGAGCGCGGAAGGCGTAGGGGTTCACTCGTCGGCGGCAAAACGATACGCTAAGTAGTGGCCGATCGACCTGGTGCTTCGGGGAGCAACCATGCCAGATCAGCAAGACACTCTTGTCGTCCGCCGGCAGCGGCCCGCGCCCGGGATCGCGATAGTCACCGCCGTCGGCGAGATCGACCTGCTCACCGCGCCGCGGTTGCACCGGGCCCTCGCCCGCGTGCGTGAACCCACGATCCTGCTCGACCTCACCGGCGTGACGTTCCTCGCCGCGGCCGGGCTCACCGTGCTCGTCGCCGCGAACGCCGAGGCACTCTCGGCCGGCCGCCGCTTCGGCGTGGTCGGGGCGGCCGGCATGGCGCGCCGCACGCTGGAGGTCAGCGGGGTGGCCGAACTGGTGCCGTCCTACGCCTCCATGGCCGAGGCCGACGCGGGCTGATCCCCACCTCCTCGAACGAGTCTCACCGCGGCCGGCGGTCGACCACCGGCAGAGTTCCGTTCAGCGCGGCGAGAATGTGCAGCTCCGCAACGGCAACACCTCGGCCACCGTCCCGTTGATCGCTGTCCGGTCCACGGTTGATCACGTGCGGGTCACGTCCGGGGTCTCCCGAAACGGCTCGATAACCGCGAGCGACCTCCAGTTGGAGAAGGGAGAAGGCGCGTCGTCGTTCGCATCGGGGAACCTCGGCCCGGCTCGCGCGTCTCAACAGACATAAATCAGGTGTGGTGGCGGCCAGACAGGGGTATATCCCTTGTGAAAGAGGAGTTGGCCATGACTGTTCACGCTCGACAGCTCGCCCGGCTGTGCCGCGAGAGGATGGCTGCGCACAAGGACTTGCCCGTCTTCAAGCAGCAGCCCGAGCAGCAGCACGCCGCCCAGTCCCGCGCCGCCGATTCCCGTTCCGACGCCAAGGAGACCGAGCAGCCGGTTCGCTGAGCAGCTCTGCCTTTCGATCCGCCGGCGGTGCCGGACACACCGCACGCGAACATGACGGCCCCGGCGCCGGCCTGCTCGACCGCGTCCGCGATCTCGTGAGCGGCCGCGACAAGGACCGGCTACACCGCGAGCAGCGCCTGGTATGCGCGCCCCACCGCCAGCAGCGCGGCCGCGTGCACGCTCCAGTCGGTGAGCAGCTCCGGCGCCGACGCCGTCCGGGCGAGCGACGCCCGGTGCTCCCGCACCCGGCGCAACGCCGCCTCGAGCCCCGCGCGGTCTGTCCGGCGGTCGGCGGCCTTGTTCTGGTACACCGCGACGGCGCCGGCGAGTCGCCCAGCAGGTCCGCGAGCGCCGTGTCGAAGCCGGAGCCCGCGGGGTGCGGCGCCCTCGGCGTCGCGTGAGGTGAGCAGGGTCTCCGCGATGTGCTGGACCTGCGCGACCACCTCGTACAGCGCCACGAGCGCCGAGTCCTCAGTGGACAGGCGCGGTGCGCGTGACCACAGCCGGCGCGGGTTGAACCGGGCGCTCTCCCAGCCGTACCCGGACGCCTCCTCCGCGTGCCGGACCACGGACTCCAGCGCGCGGGCCCGGCGCCGCCAGGACGAAGCCTTCCCGGTCCCGGCCCGTCAGCCGCGGCCTCAACGCGGCGGGACGACGTTCACGATGTACGTGCAGTCGACCATCTCGACCACTCCCGGCTTGTCCGGTAGCAGCACGCCGGTCCAGGTGTTCCCGGTGATCGGGTCCGGCACGGTCGGTCCGGTGACCTCGGCGATGCGATATCGCTCCCGGCCGTCCTGGCCCAACCCGTCGATGTAGACGATCATCGAGCCGCGCAACGGGATGCCCGCCGTCGGCTTGTTTTCCTGCGCCACGGTGCTCACCATCCTCGACGCCCGCCCGAGCGATGGGTGGCTATACCCGGGCTGGCCGGACGTAACCGGTTTCCGCCGTGTGCACTATGTACACAACCGTGTCCTGTCCGTGCACAGAGCATACCTCGTAAGTATCCCACATACCTACGATCAACATCGGCAACGCCTAACCACCGCCGCCGAGCACCGGCCGAACCACGGGGTCCCCCGCCGGGCCGCGGGCGCGCGGGCCGTGGAACAGTCGCGGCCATGGACACCGAGTGGACCAGCGCGCTGTCCCACCTGGAGTGCGCTCGCTGCGGCCGCACGTACGACGCGGACGAGGCGCGGAACCTCTGCACGTGCGGCACCCCGCTGCTCGTCCGGTACGAGCTCGACCGGGTCACGGCGTCCACTTCGGACATCGCCGGCCGGCCGGCCGACCTGTGGCGCTACCGGGAGCTGCTGCCCGTGCGCGAGCGGGCGAACGTGGTCACCCTCGGCGAGGGCATGACGCCGATCCTGCCGCTGCGGTCCTACGGCGCGCGCATCGGCGTGCCGGGCCTGCTCGTCAAGGACGAGGGCCTGCTGCCCACCGGCAGCTTCAAGGCGCGCGGCGCGGCGGTCGGCGTCTCCCGCGCGCACGAGCTCGGCATCGAGCGGATCACCATGCCCACCAACGGGAACGCGGGCGCGGCGTGGGCGACGTACGCGGCGCGGGCCGGCATGGGCTCGCTCGTGGTGATGCCGGCCGACGCACCGCCGATCACCCGGCTGGAGTGCGCGATGGCCGGCGCCCGGCTGTACATCGTGGACGGTCTGATCGGCGACGCGGGCGCGATCGCCGGCCAGGCGGTCGACGACGGCTGGTTCAACACCGCGACGCTCAAGGAGCCCTACCGCATCGAGGGCAAGAAGACGATGGGGCTGGAGATCGCCGAACAGCTCGGCTGGCGGATGCCCGACGTCATCGTCTACCCGACCGGCGGCGGCGTCGGGCTGATCGGCATCCGCAAGGCGCTCGACGAGCTGCTCGCGCTCGGCTGGGTCACCGGCCGGCTGCCGCGCCTGGTCGCCGTGCAGTCGTCGGGCTGCGCGCCGATCGTGCGCGCGTACGAGGCGGGCGCCTCGACCGCCGAGCCGTGGGTGGCCGCGAGCACGGTCGCGTTCGGCATCAACGTGGCGAGCGCGCTCGGCGACTTCCTCATCCTCGACGCGGTCCGCGACACCGGTGGCATCGCGGTCGCCGTGGACGACGCCGAAATCCTCGCGTCGCAGGCCGCGTGCGCCGCGACCGAGGGCCTGCTGATGTGCCCGGAAGGTGCGGCCACGCTGACCGCCGTGGCGCGGCTGCGCGCCGGCGGCTGGCTGGACGGCGGCGAGGAGGTCGTCGTGCTGAACACCGGTAGCGGCCTGAAGTACCCGCACACCGCCGAGGTCGCCGAGCCGCCACTGCTCGCCAAGGGCGCGCCGCTGCCGAGCTGAGCCCGCTGGTCCCGCGCCCGGATCGCGTCTAGAAAGGGGCCCATGGACCCCGACGCCAAGCCCGTGCTCGACCTGGTCGCGGACGCCGCTCCCGGCTACCTCGCCTCGCTCGCCGACCGGCCGGCCGGCGACCCCGCGGCCCAGGCGCTGCTCGACGACCTCGCCGGCCCGCTGCCCGAGGAGGGGCTCGGCGCGACCGGTTCCGTCGCGCAGCTGCTGCGGATCGGCACGGGCGCGGCCACCCACTCGGCCGGGCCACGCTTCTTCCACCTGGTGACCGGCGGCGTGACACCGGCCGCGCTCGCCGCCGACTGGATCACCTCGCTACTGGACCAGAACGCGGTCCTCTGGACGTCCTCGCCACTCGCCACCACCGCGGAGACCGTCGTGCTCGGCTGGCTCCGGGACCTGTTCGGCCTGCCGGCCGCGTGGGGCGGCGTGCTCACGCCCAGCGCCACGTTCGCGAACCTGACGGGCCTCGCGTGCGCCCGCCACTGGTGGGCCACCGCGCACGGACGGGACGTGGCCGCCGACGGGCTCGGCGGGCTGCCGGCGATGCCCGTGCTCGGTGGCGGCTACGTGCACCCGAGCGCGCGCAAGGCGTTGCAGATCCTCGGCTGCGGGCGGGACACGGTCCGGGTGCACGGCCCAGGCCGGGCCGACGTCGACGCGCTCGACCGGTCCCTGGCGGCCCTGAGCGAGCCGGCCGTGCTGGTCGCCACCGCGGGCGAGGTCAACGCGGGCGACTTCGACCCGATCGACGAGATGGCCGAGCTCGCGGGGCGGTACGGCTGCTGGCTGCACGTCGACGGCGCGTTCGGCCTGTTCGCGGCCGTGTCCCCGCGGACCGCGCACCTGCTGCGCGGGGTCGACCGGGCCGACTCGGTCGCCGCGGACGGGCACAAGTGGCTGAACGTGCCCTACGAGAGCGGCTTCGCGTTCGTCCGGGACCCCGCGGTACTGAGCGACACGTTCGGCTCGTGGCACGCGCCGTACCTGGCCGGCGGCGAGGTCGACTACAGCCGCCTCGGGCCGGAGTCGTCGCGGCGGGCGCGGGCGCTGCCGATCTGGGCGACGCTGCGGTCGTACGGCCGGGCCGGTCACCGCGAGCTGGTCGAGCGGCACCTCGACCTGGCGGCGCACCTGGGCCGGCTGGTCGATGCGGCGCCGGACCTCGAGCTGCTCGCGCCGGTGCGGCTGTGCGTGGTGTGCTTCCGGTACGCGCCGCCCGGCGTGCCCGAAGCGGACCTCGACGCACTGAACCAGGCGGTCGGCGACGCGCTCATCGCGGACGGCCGGGTGTATGCCGGCACCACCGTGTACGAGGGCCGCACCGCGTTGCGCCCCGCGATCGTCAACTGGCGTACCACCGAGGCGGACGTGGAGCTGCTGGTGTCGGTCGTGCGCGAGCTGGGTGTCCGATTCGTTCAAGACGCGGGGTGAGCCCGCGCCATACCGTGGCGCGCATGGCACCGAGATTCGATGTGATCGGCATGGTGGTGGCCGACATGGCCGCGTCGCTGGCGTTCTACCGGCGGCTGGGCTTCGACGTACCGCCCTCGGCGGACGCCGAGCCGCACGTGGAGGCGTCGCTGCCCGGCGGCCTGCGGTTCGCCTGGGACACGGTCGACACGATCCGCTCCTTCGACCCGTCGTGGAGCAAGCCGGCCGGCGGGCATGCTCTCGGCCTGGCCTTCGCGTGCGACTCACCGTCCGATGTGGACAAGACACACGCCGACCTGGTGGCGGCGGGCTACCGCAGCCACAAGGACCCGTGGGACGCCTTCTGGGGCCAGCGCTACGCGTCGATCCAGGACCCGGACGGCAACGTCGTCGACCTGTTCGCCTCGCTCGGCTGACCCCTCGGTTGTCCGGAGCGGACAACTTCCTTGCGTCCCGCCCGCACCGCTCCGCATCATCCGGTGAAACGGCGACCGGAAGGGGGCGCGAGTGGGCGGCGCGCTGCGGGTCGGGATCGTCGGGATCGGCAACATCAGCGGCCAGTACCTCGCCACGCTCCCCCTGCTCGCCGGCGTCGAGGTGACCGCCGTCGCCGATCTCGACTTCGAGCGGGCCGCCGCCGTGGCGCGTGACGGCATCCGCGCGAGCGAGCCGGACCGGCTCTACGAGGCCGACGACGTGGACCTCGTGCTCAACCTCACCGTCCCGCGGGCGCACGCCGACGTGGCGCTGCGCGCGATCGAGGCCGGCAAGCACGTCTACAACGAGAAGCCGCTCGCCCTCACCACCGCCGAGGGCCGGCGGATCCTCGACGCGGCCGCCGGCCTGGGCGTGCGGGTCGGCTGCGCGCCGGACACCGTGCTCGGCACCGGCACCCAGACCGCACGCCACCTCCTCGACGCGGGCGCGATCGGCAGCCCGGTCGCGGCCACCGCGTTCATGGTCTCCCCCGGCCCCGAGCGCTGGCACCCGTCGCCCGAGTTCTTCTACCGCACGGGCGGCGGGCCGCTGCTCGACATGGGCCCTTACTACCTCACCGCGCTCGTCACCCTGCTCGGCCCGGTCCGCCGCGTCGCCGGGATGGCCGCGATGCCACGCGACCGCCGTACGGTCGGCAGCGGCCCGCTCGCGGGCACCGACTTCCCGGTCGAGGTGCCGACCCACGTCACCGGCACGCTCGAGCACGCGAGCGGCGCGGTGTCCACGCTGCTGATGAGCTTCGACGTGTGGGCCGCCGAGCTCCCGCGCATCGAGGTCTACGGCACCGACGGCTCGCTGTCCGTGCCCGACCCCAACGGCTTCGGCGGCCAGGTCCGGCTGTTCCACCGGGACAGTCCGGAGTGGACACCCAGGCCGGACGCCGCCGGGTACGCCGGGGCCGGCCGCGGTTGCGGGATCGCCGACCTCGCGGACGCGGTCGCCGCCGGAACCGAGCACCGCGCCGGCGGCGAGCTCGCCCTGCACGTGCTGGACGTGCTGGAGTCGCTGCTGCGCGCCGCGGAGAGCGGCCGGACGGAGCCGGTGACGACCGACTGCGCGCGGCCGGCGCCGGTCCCGCTCAGCGGCTGATTGTTCGCTCCCGCTCAGCGCCTGACCGTTCGCTCCGCTCCTCCGCTACTCGCCGTCTTCCTCCGTGCGCTGCTCACCGCTCGTCCCTCGCGGCTCCGCTGCTCCTACGTCCAGACGGCGAACGCTCCGTCGCTCCCGCTCAGCGCCTGACCGTTCGCTCCGCTCAGCGAGGCGTGACCTCGGCCATCTCCGACCAGCCCTCACCCTCGGTGCTGACGCTGACGATCGACGGCCTCGTCGCGACCGCGTCGGGCATCCAGCCCATCGCCTTCTTGAAGTGGTCGGACGTCACGTGCGCCTCTCCCGCGCCGTCGCGGAAGGCCTCGACGAGCACGTACTGGTTCGGATCGTCGACGCTGCGCGACCACTCGAAGAAGATGTTGCCCGGCTCGGCGCGGGTGGCCTGGGTGAACTCGTCGACCAGCGACAGCCACTGGTCCGCCTTCTCCGGCTTGATCGTCCACTTGACACAGATGAAGATCACGACGCCCACCTTCCTCGACACGCTGCTGGGAGACCACCCTGGCGAACCGGACCCGGCCGCGCCAGCCGGAGCCCGGCGTTTTGGACCGGAGCCGAAAACTAGCCGGGGGCCGGTAGCAGCTGCTGGAGCAGGTCGTGCAGGGTGACGAAGCCGGACAGCTCGCCGCCCGCGTAGACCAGCACCAGGTGGTTTCGCCGGTCCCGGATCGTGGTCAGCGCGGCGTGCACGGGCGTGTCGTCGGGCAATGTGAGCAGCGGGCGCATCAGCTGCGCTGCGGTCATGCCGGCCGGCGCGGTCAGCGCGTCCCGGACGTGCACGACGCCGAGCGGCTCGTCCTCGCTCCACACGACGAGCCGCAGGTGCCCGCTCGCCCGCGCGGCCGCGCGGACTGCCCCGACGCCCTGCCACGGCGCGACCGTGACCAGCTCCGCGCGTGGCCGGACGACCTCCCGCACCGGGCGCGTGTGCAGGTCGAGCGCGGTGGCGAGCTGCGCGTGCCGGCCTTCGTCCAGCGCGCCGGCCTTGCTCGAGTGGTCCAGCAGCTGGCGCAGGTCCTCGGGCGTGTGGCCGGTGTCGAGCTCGTCGACGGCCTGCACGCCGACCGCCAGCAGGCACCGGTTGGCCAGCCCGTTCAACGCGACCAGCGCCGGGCGGGTGAGCCACATGAACCCACGCATCGGGATCGCGAGCAGGGTCGCCGAGCGCTCCGGGTGCGCGATGGCCCACGCCTTCGGCGCCATCTCGCCGACCACGAGGTGCAGGAACGTCACGACGACCAGCGACAGCACGAACGCGACCACGTCCGCGGACGCCTCCGACAGTCCCCACGCCGTGATCGCCGGCCGCATCAGGTGGTGCACGTACGGCTTGGTGACCGCGCCCAGCACCAGCGTGCAGAGCGTGATGCCCAGCTGCGAGCCGGCGAGCAGCATCGACAGGTCGCGCGCGCTGCGCAGGGCCGCCCGCGCCGACACGCTCGTCCGCGCCGCCTCGGCGAGCCGGTGCCCGCGGGCGGCGACCAGCGCGAACTCGATGGCCACGAAGAACGCGCTCAGCACGAGCACGGCGAAGGTGATCACGGCCGCCGCCGCGGGATCGAGGTGACTCACCGCAGCACGAGCCGGATCGTGTCGGGAACCCGGCGGGCGACCGTGCGCACCTCGACCGTCAGCCGGCCCGCGGGGTCGCCGTCGGGCGGGGCGGGCAGCGCGACCGTCACCGCGTCGCCCGGCACCGGCAGCCGCTGCAGCTCGGTCAGCACGAGGCCGGCGAGGGTCTGGTAGTCGCCCCGCGGCAGGTCGTGGCCCAACAGCCGCTCCGCCTCGTCGATGTGCATGGTGCCGGGCACCACCCAGCCGCCCTCCTCACCGGGGCTCGCCAGGTCCGTGCCGAGCGGGTCGTGCTCGTCGGTGATCTCGCCGACCAGCTCCTCGGCGATGTCCTCGCCGGTGACCACGCCGGCGAGCCCGCCGTACTCGTCGACGACGCAGGCGAGCTCCTCGCCGGCGGCACGCAGCTGGTCGAGGACCGCGAGCAGCGGCAGCGACGTGGGCACCATGACCGGCGGCCGGGCGATCCCGCGGACCGTGGCCGAGTCGAGCTCCCGCTCGCTGAGCGTCAGGACCTCGCGTAACCGGACCACACCGACCACGTCGTCCACGTCCCCGTCGACACCGCCGCGGAGCACCGGCAGCCGCGAGTGACCGGCCGCCATCAGCGCCACCGCGTGCCGCACCGGTTCATCGGCGCCGATCGTGGTGACCCGGGGCCGCGGGATCATCGCGTGCTCGGCGGTGCTCTCCTGGAAGTCGAGGATGCGGTCCAGCAGCGTGGAGAGCTCGGCCGGCAGGTCGCCGCGGTCGCGGGACTCGGCCACGATGTGCTCGAGGTCGCGCGGGGTCGCGGCGTGCTCGACGTCGTGCACGGGCTTGATCCGCACCGCCCGCAGCAGGAGCACGGCAGCCCGGTCGAACAGCCGGATGAGCCAGCCGAAGGCGCCGAGGTAGACACCGGTCGACCAGGCGAGGCGCACGGCGACCGGCTCCGGGCGGGCGATCGCGAGGTTCTTCGGGAACAGCTCGCCGAACACCATCTGCACGACCGTCGACAGCAGCAGCGCGAGCACCGTGCCGATCGCCACGCCGACCGCGGTGGGCACGCCGACGCCGCCGGACAGCTCGCCGAAGCCGGCGCCGATCAGCGGCTCGGCGACGTAACCGACCAGCAGGCCGGTGACCGTGATGCCCAGCTGCGCGCCGGAGAGCATGAAGGATGTGCGGCGGGTGATGCGCAACGCGCGGGCGGCACCCGCGTCACCCGCGGCCGCGCGAGCCCGCAGGCGGGACCGGTCGACGGCCAGGTAGCCGAACTCCTGCGCCACGAAGTACCCGGTCAGCACGGACAGGAGCACGACGACGGCCACTCCGAGAAGCACGCCCAGCAGGCTCATCACCACGTGCCCACCGCCTCGGAGCCTGCGGCGGGCACGCGCCTAGGACACGGATCAGGATCGGGGTCCGGCGCGGTTTCGGGCACGACGGGGGCACAGCGTCCACACGGGACGCTGCCGGTACTTCGGGAGGGGTCCATGATCCTCTCACCACACGCGGGGGGCCGGTATTGCCAAAATACCAGGCCAGCGCGTGCGGCCGAGCCGGTTTCACCGCTCGTTGCGGATCAATGCCTCCCACTCGCGCTCGATGATGATCCGCCAGCAACGCGCCGCGGCGTCAGCGTCGAGTCGCTCCAGAAGCAGGATGCCGATACTGGGCAGCCGCTCACACACCGCTTCCACCAACCACTCCCCCGCACTAGTTCACTCAAAGGGTTGTCGTTACGGAGAGTCGTTTTGGCCGGGTCGAAAGTTAGCCAGATCGACAGATCCGTGACCGCGCCGCGACAAAGGACTCCCCGAAGCACGTCACGGCGGCGTGACCGGATCGGTCCGCATGGTGGCGTGATGGTGCCTTACCGCCGGGCTTCGCGGCGGCGAGACTCGGCCCGTGAACAGAGCATTGATCGTCGTCGACGTGCAGGAGTCGTTCCGGCAGCGCGCCCTCTGGCGGGCGGTGAACAACCCGCAGGTCGTGGCGCGGGTGGGCGAGCTCGTCGCCGCGGCCCGGGCGGCGGGCGACCTCGTGGTGTGGGTGCTGCACGCCGAACCGGGCAGCGGCACGGTGTTCGACCCGGCGAGCGGGCAGGTCCGGCTGATCGACGGGCTCGTGCCCGAGGCCGGCGAGCCGGTGCTGACGAAGACCTCGCACAACGCGTTCACGACGACGAACCTGCAGCAGCTGCTGACCGGCCGGGGCATCCGCGAGATCGTGGTGTGCGGCATCCGGACCGAGCAGTGCTGCGAGACGACCGCGCGGGTCGGCAGCGACCTCGGCTTCGGCGTGACGTTCGTGACCGACGCGACCGCCACGTTCCCGTCGCCGCACTGGTCCGCGCCGGCCGACCTGACCGTCGAGGAGATCCTCGCGGACCCGCGGACGCTGCCGGCCCGGGCGATGGTGGAGCGCACGGAGTACGCGCTGGCCGGCCGCTTCGCGACGATCGCCACGGTGGCCGAGCTGACCGCGGGTATGCTGACCAGATCGTGACGCGCGTCGTTTTCGTCCTCGTACCGGGTGTGCACCTGCTCGATCTGGCCGGACCGGCGCAGGTCTTCTCCAGTGCCGCAGGGCTCGGTCATGACTACGTTCTGCAGTACTTCGGCGAGCAGCAGGAGATCGCGACGGCGCAAGGACTTCTGGTGCTGGCGGCGCAGTCGTGGCCCGCGCCGGCGGCCGGTGACCTCGTGATCGTGCCGGGCTGGCGGTCGCCGTCACGCGCGGGCACCGGCCGGCTGACGAGGTCGACGCTGGACCGGCTGGTGGCGCACCACGCGGCGGGCGGCATGGTCGCGAGCGTGTGCGCGGGCGCCGACGCGCTGGGCCGCGCGGGCCTGCTCGACGGGCGGCAGTGCACGACGCACCACGACCTGCAGGACGAGCTGGCGCGGCGCTACCCGGCGGCGCACGTGGTGCGGGACGTGCTGTACGTGGTCGACGGCCGGGTGGCGACCTCGGCCGGCATCGCGAGCGGCATCGACCTGGCGCTGCATCTCATCGCGACCCGCCACGGCGCGGCCGACGCCGCGCGCGTGGCACGCGAGATGGTCGTCTACGCCCGCCGCAACGGCGACGAGCTCCAGGCGAGCGCGCTGCTGCGCCACCGGTCGCATGTGGACGAGACCGTGCACCACGTGCAGGACATCATCGACGCGCGGTACGCCTCCCGGCTGCCGCTGGCCGAGCTGGCCCTGGCGGCCGGCTGCAGCCAGCGGACGATGACGAGGCAGTTCGGCCGCGCCACCGGCCTGACCCCGCTGCGCTACCAGCAGCTGTTGCGCCTGGAGCGGGCCGAACACCTGATCGGCCACGGCGCGACGGTGGAGGCCGCGGCCCGCGCCGTCGGCTTCGAGGACGCCCGGATGCTGCGCCGCCTCCGCGCCCGTTAGGACGCGCTGCGGTGGTCGGCGGGTGACACGTGGCGGTACCCCACGACTCCCGGTGGCAGCGAACCGGTGGTCTGACCGCGAACCGATCGTCGCTAGGAGCGGGCGGTGATCTGCTGGACCGCCCAGCCGTTGCCGTCCGGGTCGGCGAAGAACGCGAAGCCCTGGTTGTTCAGGTCGTCGTCCGCCTTCGCCGGGCGGAAGCCGCCCGGGCCGGCGACCTTGACCTCGCCGATCTCGACGCCGCGGCCGGCCAGCTCGTCGCGGGCCGCGCGGACGTCGTTGACCACCAGCTGCAGGCCCTTGATCGAACCCGGCGCCATCTCGTCGCCCACGCCCTTGCCGATCACGATCGAGCAGCCCGAGCCCGGCGGCGTCAGCTGCACGATCCGCAGCTGCGGGCCGAAGTCGCTGTCGTGGTCGACCACGAAGCCCATCCGCTTCTCGTAGAACTCCTTGGCTAGGTCCACATCCGACACCGGCACGACCACGACCTCGAGCGTCCACTGCATGCCGATCACCTTCCATAACCAAACGGTTCCATAACTGCCCGGTTGTCTACCGGCCGAACCTGCCCCTGTCAAGGAGCGATCCCGCCAGCTGGGTATGTCAACTAGCGGGATCTGAAGCCGACGTCACTCCCGGGCACGGCGCCGGCCCTGCGCCGGGATTGCCCGGCATTTGACCGGATAATCGCGGGCGCCTAAAATTCAAAGCGTATTGAATTAAGGCGGTGGGATCGTGCGAGCACTACTCGGCAGCATCGTGTTCCTCTTCGTCGCCCCGGGGACCGTCGTCGGCCTGATCCCCTGGCTCATGACCGGCTGGCAGGCGAGCGATCCGATGCCGTGGTGGTCGCCGGTGCCCGTCGCCGTCCTCGGCACGGTCCTGCTCGCGGCCGGTCTGGCCGTGCTCTTGCACACGTTCGGCCAGTTCGTCGCCGAGGGCCTCGGCACGCCGTTCCCCGCCGCGCCACCCCGCCACCTCGTCGTCGGCGGGCTGTACCGGTACGTGCGCAACCCGATGTACGTCGCGGTCGTCACCGCCGTGCTCGGTCAGGCGCTCCTGCTCGGCCGGCTGAACCTGCTGGTCTACGCCGTGTGCGTCTGGGCGGTGACCGCTTCGTTCGTCCGGTTCCGGGAGGAGCCGGTGCTCGCGCGGCGCTTCGGCGGCGAGTACACGGTCTACCGCCGCGCCGTGCGCGCGTGGTGGCCGCGGCTGCGCCCGTGGGACGGCGCCGAGCTCGGCCCGGCCAGGGCGGTCGGCCGCCGGGAGGAGTTCGGCTGACCACCGGGAATTCTGAGTAGATTCGAAAGCATGAACCAGCTGACCACCGAGCGGCTCGTCGTGCGCGAATGGGAGCTCGACGACGCCGCGGCCGCGCTGGCGATCTACGGTGTGGACATGGTCACCCGGTGGCTCACGCCGGCGATGGGCCAGGTGGCCGACGAGGCCGCGATGCGCTCCGTGCTGCAGGCGTGGATCGAGGACCAGCCGAACATGCTGCCACCGCGGGGCCGGTGGGCGATCCAGCGCAAGGACGACGGCGCGGTAATCGGCGGGCTGGGCATCCGCCTGCTGCCGCCGTACGAGGAGGATCTCGAGCTCAGCTGGCAGCTGCGCCCGGAGGAATGGGGCAACGGCTACGCCGCGGAGGCCGGCGGCGCGCTGATCCGCTGGGCGTTCACGCAGGAGATCGACGAGCTGTTCGCGGTCGCCCGGCCGACGAACACGCGCGCGATCGGCACCGCGAAGCGCCTCGGCATGGACTGGGTCGGCGAGACGGACAAGTACTACAACCTGCGCCTGCAGGTCTTCCGCGTGCGGCCGGGCGACCTGGTCGGCCCGGACGACTAGTCGCGGCGCACGACCACGCGCAGGCCGCCCTCGAGGAGGGTGAACCGGGCGGGGTCGAGCCGTCGCAGGTCTCCGTCCACATTGAACTCCGTGCCGGCTGGGACGGTCACGTCGATCTCCCGGCCGCGGTGGTGTGGCACGTCCTGCTGCTGGGTCAGCATCGCGCGCCGCATGTGGTAGCCGTGGCGGGCGAGCGCGAGCCGCGACCGGGCCGGCACGACCGCGACGTCGAGGTGGTCGTCGTCCGGGCGGGTGCCGCCGATGTTCGCGCCGCCGCCGAACGCGCCGCTCACCGCGACCACGACCTGCCACGCGTCGCCGTCGAACACCGTCTCGCCGTCGCAGCGCACGGTGCACGGCGTGTGCGGCGCGGTGAGCGCGGCCCGGACCGCGCCGAAGGCGTACGCGAACCGGCCGAGTCGTGCCTTGTGCGGCTTGGCGAGCCGGCTCGCGACCGCGGACAGCCCGGCCGCGGCGGCGTTGACGAACGGGCGCCCGCCCGCCAGACCGACCTCGCGGTGCTGCGCCGGCGCGTCGGGATCGGCCGCGAGCGCGCACGCGTCCTCGAGGTCCCTGGGCAGGCCGAGCGCGGTGGCGAAGTCGTTGGCCGTGCCGGTCGCGAGCACCGCGAGCGGCAGGTCCGCCCGGTTGGCCGCCCGCGCGGCGACGCCGATCGACCCGTCGCCGCCGGCGACCACGAGCCGGTCTGCCTCGGGCAGCGGCTCGTCGAGGTCGTCGAGGTCGATCGACTGCACGTCCGCGCCGTGCTCCTTGAGCAGGGCCTGGATGCGGTCGCCGTCGGTACGGCCGCTGCCGGACTTCCGGTTGGCGACGAGCACGATGCGCATCCGGACATTCTGCACTTCCGGAACTGTCAGTGGGTGCCGGCACGGTGTGCCCATGGACATCCACGACACGGTCGCCGTCGGGACCGGCGCCGGGGTCGGCAGCGGGCTCGCGATCGCCGAGCGGGCGCTCGCCGAGCGGGCGGAGCTGGGAGAGGCGGAACGGTCCGCGATCCGGCCGCCGGTCCCCCTGTCCCGGCTGTGCGAGGCGGTGGTCGAGCTCGTCGTGGACGAGAACGCCGCCGACCGGGTCGTCGTCCTGGAACGATTACCCGCATGACCGAGCGCGCGGTGCTGCCGGCCGACGACGTGCTCGTGGCCGGCCTGCGGGCCGGTGACGACGCGCTGTTCGGCCTCGTGCTGGACGCGTGGTCGGCCGGCATGCTGCGGCTCGCGCGCGCGTTCGTGTCGACGCCGGACTCGGCGGCCGAGGTCGTGCAGGACGCGTGGCTCGGGGTCATCGAGGGCATCGACGCCTTCGCCGGGCGGTCGTCGCTGAAGACCTGGGTGTACCGGATCCTGGTCAACACGGCCAAACGCCGCCGCGACCGGGAGAGCCGGACGGTGCCGTGGAGCAGCCTCGGACCCGGGGACCAGGGCCCGACCGTCGACCCGGAGCGGTTCCAGCGACCGGGCGAGCCCTACCCGGGCCACTGGCGCGCGTTCCCGGCGCCGTGGCCCCGGCCCGAACAGCACGCGCTCGCGGCCGAGACGCGGAGCCGGATCGCAGCGGCGGTCGACCGGTTACCCGCGCGGCAGCGGGTGGTGCTCGTGCTGCGGGACGTCGAGGGCTACACGTCCGACGAGGTGTGTTCGATACTGGAGGTAAGCGCGGCGAACCAGCGGGTACTGCTGCACCGTGCGCGGGCGTTCGTCCGCGCCGAGCTGGAGCGATACTTCGCGGACACGAGGGACCGGACGTCATGAGAGATCTCGACTGCGACGAGCTCGTCGAGCTGGTCACCGAGTTCCTCGACGGCGCGCTGGACGAGGAGACCGAGCAGCGGGTGGTCGACCACCTGTCGCTGTGCGACGGCTGCACCACGTACGTGGCGCAGTTCCGCCGCACGATCGCCGAGCTCGGCCACCTGCCGGCCGGCCACGTCGCGGAGCTGCCCGAACCCGCGCGGAGTGCTCTGCTGACCGCGTTCCGGAGGCAGCGCGGCAAGTCCGTGTAACGCCGGGCGGGGTTCGCGTCACTGCACCTCGCATGAACACCGACGTCACCCGCCGCGGGGCGCACCGCCGCCTCCTGCCGCTGCAGATCGGCATCGCGTTGCAGGGCTTCATGCTCTGGCTTCCGGTGGAGAAGCTGTTCATGAGCGAGATCGGCTTCGACCCCGCCACGATCGGGCTCGTGGCTGGCGCGTACGCGGTGATGGTGCCGCTTCTCGAGGTGCCGTCGGGCATTCTCGCGGACCGGTGGAGCAGGCGCGGCGTCCTCGCGGTGGCCAGCGTCGCCCTCGCGGCGTGCGACCTGATCGGCGGGCTGAGCCACGACGTGACCACCTACCTGCTCAGCGCGCTCGCGCTCGGCGTCTACTTCGCCATGTACTCGGGCACGGTCGAGGCGATGGTGTACGACACGCTCGTCGAGGAGACCGGTACCGGCGACGACTTCGAACGCCAGCTCGGCCGGATGCGGTTCGTCGAGAGCATGGCGCTCGTCGTGAGCTCGCTCGCGGGCGGCTGGGTGGCGAGCCTGCTCTCGCCCCGGGCCACCTACCTGCTGACCGTGCCGTTCGCGTTGCTCTCGATCGGGGCGTACCTGCGGTTCCGGGAGCCACGGCTGCACCGCCCGAGCGAGCCCGCCCCGCTCGCCCAGCACGTCGCCACGACGTTCCGCACGCTCACCCGCCAGCGTTGTCTGCTGCCGATCATCACGCTGTCCGTGCTCGCGGACGTGCTGCTGCAGACGGTGTTCGAGTTCGGCCCCTTGTGGCTGGTCGCCGTGTCGGCCCCGGCCGTCCTGTTCGGTCCCTACTGGGCGGGGCTGGTGTCGACCCACGGCCTCGGCGGCCTGCTGGCCGGGCGGCTGGACTTCACCCGGCCCGCCACCGCCCTGGCGGTCGGCGGGCTGATCACCGGCGCGGCGGCGATGCTCACCGTCGCACGCGGCGTCGTGGCGATCACGGCCGCGCAGATCGTGCTCGGCCTGCTGCTCATGGCGATCACCGTGCACGTGAGCCGGCTGCTGAACGACGCGGTCCCGTCGACCGTGCGGGCCGGCGTGGCATCCGGGGTCAGCACGATGACGTGGCTGGTGTTCCTGCCGTTCTCGCTGCTGTTCGGCGCGTTCAGCAACGCGCTCGGCGTGCACTCCGCGGCACTGCTGATCGTCGGCCTGGCGCTGCCGCTCACCGGGCTGGTCGCACTCACCGCGCGCCGGTGGGAGCCGGCCGGGTGCGTTCAGCGCCAGACCTCCGCGCTGGAGTCGGTGTAGCCGAGCGAGGTGTAGACGGCGTCGACCAGGCTCTGGCCGCGCGGGTTGAGCGCGGTGCCCGGGCCCATGGCGTTCATCGTGTAGCCGAACGACATCCGGTTGGCGGGCGAGGCGAAGCCGACCCCGCCGCCGAGCCCGGGATGCCCGAACGCGTCCGCGGAGAGGATCATGCTGTCGCGGTAGCCGGGCGGCTCGTGCCGGTTGTCGATCGACGGCACGAAACCGTAGGTGAACCGGCTGTTCGCGAACAGCATCGCGTCGGGTCCGGCCGAGACGGTCGTGGCCATGCGCGGGATCTGGCCCGGTCCGACCAGCGTCACCCCGCGGGCCGTGCCGCCACAGGCGAGCGGCGCGTACATGCCGGCGAGCGCTCGCGCGTTGGTGATCGCGCCGGTGGCGCCGATCTCCGCGGCGTGTCCGGCCCGCGAGTCGAACCCGGTGTCCTGGCCGAACATGTAGTTGCCGGTGTTGCCGAGCATCTTTGCCTGCACCGACTCGGGCTGCGTCGCCACGACGATCGCGAGCCGGGACTGCTCGTCGCCCGGCTGCGGGTCGGCGTAGCCCATGCGCGCGACGCGCGGCTCGACCTCCTCGGGCAGCCCCAGCCACAGGTCGAGGCCAAGCGGCCCGGCGATCTCCTCGCGCACGAACGTGCCCAGCGACCTGCCGGACGCGCGCCGCACGAGCTCGCCGGCGAGCCAGCCGTACGTCAGCGCGTGGTAGCCGTGCCGGGTGCCGGGTGCCCACACCGGCTCCTGCGCCTCGATCGCGGCGATCATGCCGGCCCAGTCGAGGAACGCGCCGTCACTGAGCGGCTCGGCGACCAGTGGCACGCCCGCGCGGTGGGCCAGCACCATGCCGACGGTGGTGTCCGCCTTGCCGCGCTGGGCGTAGCCCGGCCAGTAGTTCGCGACCGGTGCGGCGAGGTCGAGCTCGCCGCGGCCGAGCAGCATGTGGGCGCAGAGCGACGTGACGCCCTTGGTGGTGGAGAAGACGACGCTGACCGTGTCCCGCTCCCACGGCCGGCCGCTCGACCGATCGGCGACGCCGCCCCACAGGTCGACGACCGGCTCGGCGTCGATCGCCACGCAGACCGACGCGCCGACCTCGCCGCGCTCGGCGAAGTTCTTCTCGAACTCCTCACGCACCCGCTCGAACCGTGGGTCACAGCTACCGCCGACCATGGCAACCTCGCAGGTGAGCCGCAGGGCGCGGCCTAGTGTCCGCGCGTAGCGTACCGCCGGCGGCCCAGCGTGGCGGCGATCGTGAGCGGCACGCCGACGGCCAGCGTGATCGCGAAGACCGCGGTGAACCGGCCGGCGTCGACGAGCGGCCCGAAGAGCGCCGCGCCGAGCGCGCTGCCGCTGAACAGCATCGTCGCGAACAGCGACACCGCCGTCGCGCGGGCGTCCGGCGCCATGTCGGTCGCCCAGGTCTGCAGGGTGGAGTGCATGAACGCCCACGCTGCCCCGATCAGCACGGTGCCGATCACCACGGGTACGGCCGCGTGGGTGATCGTCAGCAGCACGTAGGCGGCGATCGCGAGCGAGCCGCCGGTGAGGATCAGGTTGGCCGGCGCCATCGTGCGCGTCCGGCGCTTCACCACCCGCGCGAACACCAGCACCGACGCGCCGTAGCAGGCGGTCAGCAGGCCGGACACGGTCACGGAGAGCCCGCTCGCGTGCAGCACGGCCGGCAGGAACGTCAGCGGGCCGAGCAGCACCAGACCCTCGGCCAGCGCCAGCACGAGCACCAGCAACGCGGGCCGGTTCACCAGCACCGCACGCAGCGAGGCGAGCACCGGCGCCGGCTCGACCACGGACGGCTCGGCCAGCCGGCGCATCACGACCGACAGCACGGCCGCCACGACACCGGTCAGCGCGAACGCCACCCGCCAGCTCGTGAAGTCCGCGAGCGCGCCGGCGCCGATGTTCGCGAGCGTCATGCCGACGGCCATGCTCGTCATCAGGTCGGTGAGCGGCGCCTGGCGGATGCGCACCGGCACCGTGTCGCCGATGTACACCAGCGCGCTGGGGATCGCCGCCGCGAAGCACGCGCCGGTCAGCCCGCGCGCCACGACCAGCCAGCCGATGTCGGGCACCGCCGCCGACGCGATGCCGAACACCGCGGCCGCGGCAAGCGCGACGCGCATCGTGCGGACCCGGCCCAGCCGGTCGGAGACCATCGCCCAGCAGATCTGCGCGATGCCGTAGCCGAGGAAGTACGTGGCCGCCGCGCGCGACACGGCCTCGACCGAACCGCCCAGGTCCAGCGCGATCGACACGAGCATCGGCGCGATCATCAGCCGGTCGAACGAGCTCGTCAGCGCGGCCACCTGCAGCAGTCGCAGCGACCGCGCCGCCTCGGCCGGCAGCGCCCGGGACTCAGTGCTGCTCGACACGCTCTGCCCAGTCCACTTCGGACCGGCCGGCACCGAGCGTGCCGGCCCACCGCAGGTACAGGTCGTGCTCGACGTCGCAGATGTCCAGCACGCGGCCGGCCATGAAGTCCACCAGCGCGTCGACGTCGCGGGAGCCCGCGTAGAAGGCGGGGCTGGCCGGCATGATCACCGCGCCCTCGGCGGCCAGCGTCCGCAGGTTGTCCAAAGTCGACAGGCGAAGCGGGGTCTCGCGCAGCACCACCACGAGCCGCCTGCGCTCCTTCAGCGTCACGTCCGCGGCGCGCTGGACGAGGTTGTGTGTCACGCCCGTCGCCGCGGCCGCGACCGTTGCCGTCGTGGCCGGCGCGATGATCATCCCCTTGGTCCGGTACGACCCCGAGGAGGGTCCGGCCGCCATGTCACCGGCCGACCAGTACCGCACCGCCGCGACGTCCCGGCACAGCCACGCGGAGAGGTCGGCCGCCCAGTGCTTGTCGCGGATCGACTGGCCGG
>NZ_DATBKY010000046.1:0-36002 GCF_036555685.1 Actinophytocola sp.
GCTCGCCGAGGACAACACGATCGGCAGACGGGTCGCGATCAAGGAGCTGCACCTGCCGGCCGGGGTGCCGGACGACGAGCGCAAGGTCCTCGAGGAGCGGGTGCTGCGCGAGGCGCGGACCGCGGGACGGCTCAACGACCCAGGCGTCGTCACCGTGTACGACGTGCTGCAGGAGACCGGCAACACCTACATCGTGATGGAGCTGATCCAGGCTCCGACGCTGTCCGCGATCGTCGGCCGCCAGGGCCCGATGCCCCAGGAGGCCGTCGCGCGGCTGGCCGAGCAGCTGCTTTCCGCGCTCGAGGCCGCGCACGCGGCCGGCGTCGTGCACCGGGACGTCAAGCCCAGCAACATCATGGTGCTGGCCAACGGCCGGGTGAAGCTGACCGACTTCGGCATCGCCCAGTCCACCGACGACCCGCGGCTGACCACGAGCGGCATCCTCGTCGGCTCGCCCAGCTACATCGCCCCGGAGCGGCTGCGCGGCGCGGAGGCCGACGCGGGCTCGGACCTGTGGGCGCTCGCGGCCGTGCTGTTCTACGCCGTCGAGGGCCACTCGCCCTACGAGCGCTCGTCCACCGCGGCGACCATGCACGCGATCCTCAACGAGGTCCCGTACCTCACGCGCTGCCAGGGCCCGCTCGCCTCGGTGATCATGGGCCTGCTGAACTCCACGCCGCAGGCCCGGCTGTCCGCCGTGCAGGCCCGCGGCCTGCTCGCGCAGGCCACCCAGACCCCGCCGACCGGCACGCAGCAGACCGTGCTCAACGCGGCCGGCTACCCGGGCCGCACGTCGATGCTGCCGAGCCCGGGCGCCACCCAGCTCGCCACCGGCCCGAACCGCCCGGCGCCGCCGCGCCGGACGGGCTTGCTCATCGCGGCCGTGGTCGTCGCGCTCGTCGCCGGGCTCGTCGGAGGCTGGTTCGGCGGCCGCGCCCTGATGGCCGCGGACCAGCCGGTCGACGACGCCAAGGGCCTGGTGCTGACCTACGGCCAGGGCGGGCAGATCGACCAGTTCGAGCTGACCGCCGGCTCCTGCTCCGCCGCCCAGCTGCGCGAGGGCAGGCGCTACCCGTCCGGCAGCAGCTCCGACTGCGCCAACCCGCACGAGTTCGAGGTCGTCGAGAACGACGTGTTCAACTCCTCGGAGCTCGACTACCCGGGCGTCGACTACGTCCGGACCTACGCCGAGTCGATCTGCGCCATGATCTTCCGGACCAACCTGCTCGAGGGCGCCGACCGCAACGCGCTGTCCTACGCCTCGCTCTACCCGACCGAGGAGTCCTGGGACGCCCAGGCCGACACGAGCTCGGACGAGGGCGACCGGACGATCTACTGCCTGATCACCAGCCGCGACCCGAACAGCCAGCTGGAGAAGCAGCAACTGCACCAGCCGTGACGTGCCCGCGCGTAATGTCTGGCGCATGGCTGTTTCCACCGACGAACGTGCCGCGTTGTGCGATCTGTTCACCGAGCTGGGCCCGGACGAGCCGACGCTGTGCGAGGGCTGGCTGACCCGCGACCTCGCCGCCCACCTCGTCGTCCGGGAGCGCCGGCCGGACGCGGCGGGCGGCATCCTGCTGGCGCCGCTGGCCGCGTACACCAAGCGGGTGCAGGACGGCTACGCCCGCAAGCCGTGGGCGGAGCTCGTGGAGCTGGTCCGCACCGGCCCGCCCGCGCTGTCGCCGACCCGGGTCCCGTTCGTGGACCGGATGGTCAACAGCGTCGAGCTGCTCGTCCACCACGAGGACGTGCGGCGCGCGCAGCCGAACTGGAAGCCACGCGACCCGGACCGCGCGCGGGACGGCGCGGCCTGGGCCGGCGTCTCCCGCGCCGGACGGATGACGCTGCGCCGCAGCCCGGTCGGCCTGGTCCTGCGCCGGCCGGACGGCAAGGAGACCGTCGTCAAGCGCGGGCCGAACACCGTGCTCCTCACCGGCGAGCCGGTGGAGCTGCTGCTGTTCGCGTTCGGCCGGGACGCGGTGCACGTCGAGTTCGAGGGCGAGCAGTCCGCGATCGCGCGGGTCAAGGGGCTCATGCGAAGCCTGTAGCCGCCGTTCGCCGGTTCCAGGGAACCTGACATCCTTCTGGCCGGTCCGAGGGGACACACCGGACCGGAGGAGGGTCGAGGTGACACAGGACCCCACACAGGCGCGGACCGTGCCGGCCGCCGGCCGCCGCGTGCTCGCGGACCGCTACGAGCTGCTGCACGAGATCGGCCGCGGCGGCATGGGCATCGTGTGGCTCGCCGAGGACCGGATGATCGGCCGGCGGGTCGCGATCAAGGAGCTGCACCTGCCGGCCGGGGTGGCGGACGACGAGCGGAAGGTCCTCGAGGAGCGGGTGCTGCGCGAGGCGCGGACCGCGGGCCGGCTCAACGACCCGGGCGTGGTCACGGTGTACGACGTGCTGCAGGAGGGCGGCAACACCTACATCGTGATGGAGCTGATCCAGGCGCCCACGCTGTCGACGATCGTCCGCGAGCGCGGGGCGCTGCCGCAGGAGGCCGTCGCGCGGCTGGCCGAGCAGCTGCTTTCCGCGCTCGAGGCCGCGCACGCGGCGGGGATCGTGCACCGGGACGTCAAGCCCAGCAACATCATGGTCCTGCCCAACGGCCGGGTGAAGCTCACGGACTTCGGCATCGCCCAGTCCACCGACGACCCGCGGCTGACCACGAGCGGGATCCTCGTCGGCTCGCCGACCTACCTCGCGCCGGAGCGGATCAAGGGCGTGGCGGCCGACGCGAGCTCGGACCTGTGGGCGCTCGCGGCCGTGCTGTTCTACGCGGTGGAGGGGTACTCGCCGTTCGAGCGCTCGTCCACGGCGGCGACCATGCACGCGATCGTCAACGAGGTCCCGTACCTGACCCGCTGCCAGGGCCCGCTCGCGTCGGTGATCATGGGCCTGCTCAACACGGTGCCGCAGGCACGGCTGTCCGCCGAGCAGGTGCGTGGCCTGCTCGCCCGGGCAACCCGCACGCCGCCGGGCGGGATCACCGCCACGACCGTCGCGCCCGTCCCACCGACGAGCCACCTCGCGATGACCGTGCCGGCGAGGCGCCGGTCCGGCGGGCGGACCGCGCTCCTCCTCGTCCTCGCGGTCGTGGTCGCCGCGGGGCTGTTCGCCGGCGGCTTCTTCACACACCAGGTGGTCCAGCCCGCGGCGGACTCCGGCCGCCCGGCCGGCATGGACCCGACGATCACCTACGGCAGGGACGGGACGCTGCCGCAGCTGACGTGGAACAGCTACCCCGAGGACGCGTGCCTCAACGGGCGGCTGATCAAGGGCCAGCGGATCACCGAGAGCGCGCAGGTCGACTGCGCCGAGCCCCACGACCTGCAGTTCTACCATTCGGACAACCAGCTGCAGGCGCCCGAGGACTACGAGGACTTCCCGAACGCGAGCTACCCCGACCCCGCCGAGCTGAGCGCGTACACCGAGCGGCTGTGCACGCTGATCTTCCACTCGAAGTTGGTGACCGGCGACAAGTCCGGCCTGCGCTACCGGGCCGTGATCCCGACCGAGCGCGGCTGGGACGACGACCGGGCGGTGGTCTGCGTGCTGTACCGGTCCGGAGGCGAGCAGCTGACCCGGTCCCACGTCGGGTGAAGAGGTAGCGTCATGGCCATGAACACGTGCCCGACCGCCAAGCCAGGACGGCCCTTCGGTCAGGTGCTCACCGCGATGGTGAGCCCGTTCGACGCCGGCGGGAAACTCGACCTGGACGCCGCGCAACGGCTCGCGACGCACCTGGTCGACCTCGGCAACGACGGCCTGGTGGTCAACGGCACCACCGGCGAGTCGCCGACCACCTCCGACGCGGAGAAGGGCGAGCTGGTCCGCGCGGTCGTCGACGCGGTCGGGGACCGGGCGAGCGTCGTCGCCTCGGTCGGCACGTACGACACCACGCACTCCGTGCACCTCGCGCGCGAGGCCGAGCAGGCCGGCGCGCACGGGCTGCTCGTGGTCACCCCGTACTACTCGCGGCCGCCGCAGGCCGGGCTGCTGGCGCACTTCACCGCGGTCGCGGACGCCACCGGGCTGCCGAACATGCTCTACGACATCCCGCCGCGCTCGGTCGTGCCGATCGAGGTCGACACGCTGCGCCGGCTCGCCGAGCATCCGCGCATCCAGGGCGTCAAGGACGCCAAGGGCGACCTGTTCGCCGGCAGCGAGGTCATCTCCAGCACGGACCTCGCGTACTACTCCGGCGACGACGCGCTGAACCTGCCGTGGCTGTCGGTCGGCGGCGTCGGGTTCGTGAGCGTGATCGGGCACGTGGTCGCGGGCCGGTTGCGCCGGCTGCTGGAGACCTACGAGGCGGGCGACGTGAGCACCGCCCGCACCGTCCACCGTGGACTGCTGCCGGTGTGCCGGGCGATGGGCCGGGTCGGCGGCGTGATCTTCGGGAAGGCGGCGCTGCGCATGCGCGGGTACGACGCGGGCGACCCGCGGCTGCCGCTGCCGCCCGCGTCGGCCGAGCAGGTCGCCGCGATCGCGGCCGACCTGGGCGACGCCGGCGTGCCGCTGGCCGACGCGCCACCGTCCAATGTGGCCGCCGCGCGCGTGGCCCAGGCCGACGCCGCGGCCGCGTACGTCGCGACCACCACCCACACCAGCGCCGGGCAGGTCCATCGGTGACATACGGGCAGTTGGAGCCGCCGCGCGAACTCGCCGACGGCGGGCTCCGCGTCGTCGCGCTCGGCGGCATCGGCGAGGTCGGCCGGAACATGACGGTCTTCGAGTACGGGGGCCGGCTGCTGATCGTCGACTGCGGCGTGCTGTTCCCCGAGGACCAGCAGCCCGGCGTCGACCTGATCCTGCCCGACTTCCGTGCCATCGAGCCGCGGCTGGACGACATCGACGCGATCGTGCTGACCCACGGCCACGAGGACCACATCGGCGCGGTGCCGTTCCTCTTGCGCCAGCGGCCGAACGTGCCCGTGGTCGGCTCGCGGTTCACGCTCGCGCTGGTGGCCGCCAAGTGCCGCGAGCACCGGCTCGACCCGACGCTGGTCGAGGTGGCCGAGGGCGGCCGGCGGGTGTTCGGCGAGTTCGACTGCGAGTTCTTCGCCGTCAACCACTCCATTCCGGACGCGCTCGCGGTCGCGATCCGCACGCCGGCCGGGCTCGTGCTGCACACCGGCGACATCAAGCTGGACCAGCTGCCGCTGGACGGCCGGCTCACCGACCTCGGCGGCTTCACCCGGCTCGGCGACGAGGGCGTGGACCTGTTCCTCGTCGACTCGACCAACGCCGAGGTACCCGGCTTCGTGATGGCGGAGCGCGAGATCGGCCCGGTGCTCGACCGCGTCATCGCGCAGGCGCAGCAGCGGGTGATCGTCGCCTGCTTCGCGAGCCACGTGCACCGCGTGCAGCAGGTGCTCGACGTGGCGCTGCGGCACGGCAGGCGGATCGCGATGGTCGGCCGGTCGATGGTGCGCAACATGGGCATCGCCGCGGAGCTCGGGCTGCTGCGGGTGCCCGAGGGCCTGCTCGTCGACCTCGACGAGGCGATGGAGCTGCCCGAGCACAGGGTGCTCTTCGTGTCGACGGGCTCGCAGGGCGAGCCGCTGTCCGCGCTGTCGCGGATGGCGCGCGGCGAGCACCGGCAGATCCAAGTGCGGCCCGGCGACACGGTCGTGCTCGCGAGCTCGCTGATCCCGGGCAACGAGACCGCGGTGTTCGGGGTCGTGAACGGCCTCGCCCGGCTCGGCGCCGACGTCGTCCACCAGGGCAACGCGAAGGTGCACGTCTCCGGTCACGCGTCGGCGGGGGAGCTGCTGTACCTGTTCAACGCCGTGCGGCCGAGCAACGTCATGCCGGTGCACGGGGAGTGGCGCCACCTGCGGGCGAACGCGGCGCTGGCGATCGCGACCGGCGTGCCGGCCGACAGCGTGGTGCTGGCCGAGGACGGCGTGGTCGTGGACCTCGTCGACGGCCGCGCGCGCGTCAGCGGCCGGGTCGAGGTCGGGCACGTGTACGTGGACGGGCTGTCGGTCGGTGACGTCGGCGAGTCGACGCTCTCGGACCGGCTGATCCTCGGCGAGGGCGGCTTCATCGCGATCACCGTGGCCGTCGACTCCAACACCGGCCGGGCGCTGGGCCCGCCGACGGTGTCCGGCCGCGGCTTCTCCGACGACCCGAAGGCGCTGGACGAGGCCGTCAAGCTGGTCGAGCAGGAGCTGTCCCGCACCGAGGCGGAGGGCATCACCGACACGCACCGCATCGCGCAGGCCGTGCGCCGCGTGGTGGGCCGCTGGGTCGCCGACAGCTACCGCCGGCGCCCGATGATCGTTCCGACGGTCATCCCGGTCTAGGCGTCAGGCGTCAGGCCCGGGAGAGGGCGGCGACGAGCACGGCCGCACCGACCGCGAGGATCTGGCGCAGCAGCGCCCGGCGGGCCTTGCGTTGTTCGCGTCGCGTGGGATGCATGGCCGGTCACCTACTCACGAGCTGGGGCTGTTGCTGTATCGCTCGCAAGCATCCCGCCGTGACGCGGGGCCCCACCTCAGTCCACGGAGGGAACCGCCTCCATCCGCGGAGGGAGATCCGGGACGACCGGCTTGCGCGCGGCGAGCTGTACCACGGTCGCTCCGGTGAGCAGGACCGCCGCGCCGACCAGCTGCACCGCGGTCAGCGCCTGGCCCAGCATCAGCCAGGCGAGGCTGGTCGCCACGACCGGCTCCAGCAGCGCGAGCACGCTGACGACGTTCGCCGGCAGGTCGCGCAGCGCGCTGATCGACAGCAGGTACGCGAGCGCGGTGGACACGACCGCGCACGCCACCAGCAGCACCCACACCGGGACCTGCCACGGGCCGAACTCCGCGGCCGCGCCGAACGTGGCGAACGGCAGCGTCCACGGCGGCGCGAAGGCGAACGTCGCGACCGCACCCACGACCATGCCCCAGGTGACCAGGCCCAGCGGCTGGATCGTGTTCGCCCCGTGCTCGCCGACGAGGAAGTACGTCGCCGCGCACAGCGCCGCGCCGACGCCCGCCAGCAGGCCGAGCGCGTCCAGCCGCAGGCCGTCCCAGACCTGCGCGACCATCGCGAGCCCGACCATCGCGAGTGCCGTGCCCACCCACATGCGCGCGGACAGCACCGTACGGCGGACGAACCGCACCCACAGCGCCACCAGGATCGGCGAGGTGAACTCGAGCAGCATCGCGATGCCGATCGGGATCCGGCTCACGGCCGCGAAGTAGAGCATCTGCACGGCGGCGACGCCGACGAGCCCGTAGCCGGCCAGCAGCTTCCAGTCCGAGCGCCGCACCCGCAGCAACGCCGGCCGCCACACCGCCACGACGGCCAGCAGCACGAGCGCGGCCAGCCCGATCCGGACGCTCGCGACCTGCTGCGGGCTCAGCCCGGCGTCCATCGCGGGCTTCGCCAGGGGGCCCGAGCTGCCGAAGGAGACCGACGCGAGCACGACGAGGACCGTGCCGCGCCCGGCGTGTTTCGGAGCCCGCTGCGGCGTAACCTTCGTCACGGCTTCAGTGGTCACGTCTACGACGTTACGGCATGTACCCGTGGTCGCGATTGAAAAGAATCCCGGCCGCGCGCAAAAATATTGCGTGCCCAGGAAGCTCGTTCTCGACGACACCGACCACCACCTGCTGACCGAGCTGCAGGCCGACGCCGGCCGCACGCTGCGCGAGCTCGGTGAGCTCGTCGGCCTCTCGCCGAGCGCGGTGCAGCGGCGGATGGAGCGCTACCGCGCCTCGGGCCTGCTGGCCCGGACGTCGGCCGTGCTCGACCCGCGGTTCAGCCCCGACCTCGTGCTGGCCGTGTGCCTGGTCCAGGTGGAACGCGAGTCGCGCCGGCTGCACGAGGCGTTCCACCGCCGGATGCTGGCGGCGCCGGAGGTGCAGCAGGTGTACTCGGTCTACGGCGAGTGGGACTACGTGGTGGTGCTGGCGGCGTCGAGCCTGGCCCACCACAACGAGATCTCCGAGCGGCTGTTCATGGACACGCCCAACGTCCGCAAGTACTCGACGTTGTTCGTCCTCGACGCGATCCGCACCGGCGCGTCGATCCCGACCCGCGCCCTGCGTCCGTAGCGGCGTCTCGCTGGGACACGCGCGCCGGAGGTCACCGCGGGGGCTTCGGGCGCCAGGGGGAGTAGCTGTCGGTCGGCCGGGTCGGGTCCTGGAAGTTCGGGGTGTCCGGCTCCTCCGGGCGCAGCGGGACGAGCCGCTCGGTGATGGCTTCCATGATCCGTTTGTGGGCGCGGACCGCGTCGCCGGGGGTCGCCGGGGACAGGTCCGACAGGTCCACCACCGGTCCGAAGTGGACTTTGAACGTCGGCCGGTCGCGGATCGCGCGGAGCCAGGACATCAGCAGTGGCAGGAAGTCCCGCCAGCTGGTCACCTTCTCCGTGCCCCAGTACACCGCCTCGTGCGCGCCCCACTGGCTGATCGTCAGCACCGGCACCTTCGCCGCGAGCGCGATCCGTGCGGCGCCCGTCTTGCCGCGCTCCGGCCACAGCCCGGGCTCGCGGCTGACCCGGCCCTCCGGGTAGACGAGCACCGGGCCGGACGCCGACTGCAGCGCGGTGGTGACCCGCTCGAACGCCTCCGCCACGTTGCTCTTGCCGCGGTCCACCCGGATGCTGCCGCCGTGCTTGAGGCCCCAGCCGATCACGGGTGTGTCGAGCAGCCCGCCGGTCAGCAGGAACCGCGGGTTGACGCCGGCCTCGCGCAACGCGGCGGTGAGCACGAACGGGTCGAACATGCCGATGTGGTTCGCCGCGATCAGGCCCGGCTGGTTGCGCAGGTCGGGCGGGATCGAGCCGGTGACCTCGATTCTGCCCACGAGGCGGACGAAGCCCCGGTCGACGAACGTGCACGCCCGCCAGACGGGGGAGATGCGTTCGGTACGGCGTGTCGGCTCGGTTGTGCGGCGGAACAGCGCGACCATGTGCGGAGCATCGCACGGACCGCGTGGGCGGTATCGGGTGCCCTCGTCACGGAAGATGCCCGTGTGGCAGAAGTGACTCATGTGGTGAAGGCCGACTACCGTGTGGAGTATGGCGAACCGGACAGCAGCCTCCAGGACCTCCAAGGGCGGTAGCTCCCGTGGCGGCTCCCGGTCGACGTCGGCATCCCGGTCCCGGTCCTCCTCCTCGCGGAGCCGGAGCCGGCCCGCGTCACGGCCCGCCCGGCGCACGCCCGCCCGGCGCAAGGGCGGACTGAGCCGCGCGGTCGGCCGCGGGCTGCGGGGCAGCTGGATCCTGCTGGCCAAGGGCGTCGGCGGGCTCGCGCGCACGGTCGGCCGGACCAAGGACCTCGACCCCGCGCACCGCCGCGACGGGCTCGCGTTCGGGCTGATCGCCCTCGGCGTGATCGCCGGCGCCGGCATCTGGTGGCACGCGGCCGGCCCCGTCGGGGGCTGGCTGGAGTTCGCCGCGCGGAGCGTGGTCGGGGCGGCCGCGATGGCGCTGCCGATGGTCGTGCTCGTCATCGGCATCACGCTGATGCGCTCCGACCCCCAGCCGGAGAAGCGGCCGCGGCTGGTGATCGGCTCGCTGCTGTTCATCATGGCGTTCCTGGGGATCCTGCACCTCTTCGCGGACATGCCCGACGACAACGAGGGCCGGATGTACGCCGGCGGCGCGCTCGGGTACGTCTCCGGCGGCATGCTCGCCAAGGGCGTCACGCCGTGGGTCGCGATCCCGCTGCTGGTCCTCGTGCTCGGCTTCGGGGTGCTCGTGTTCACCGGCACCCGGTTCCGCGACATCCCGACCCGCCTGCGCGAGCTCGGCATGGAGCCCGGCGACGAGGAGTACGAGGAGGGCATAGACCTGCCCGGCGAGGAGGAGGCGCCGCCCGCCGAGGCGAAGCTCCGCCGGCCGTCCCGTCGCCGCCAGGCGTCGATGGCGGACCCGGCCCTCGAGACCGGTGTCGAGGACGTACCGCCGCCACCCGAGCCGCCCGCCCCGCCGCCACGCAAGCGACCGAAGCCCGAGCAGGTCAAGGAGACCGCGCCGCCCAAGGAGTCCGGCCAGCTCACACTCACCCGCGTCGTGGACGGCGACTACAAGCTGCCCGACCCGACCCTGCTCGCCGGCGGTGACCCGCCGAAGTCCCGCAGCCGGGCCAACGACGCCATGATCGAGGCGATCACCGGCGTGCTCGACCAGTTCTCCGTCGACGCGCAGGTCACCGGCTTCACCCGCGGCCCGACCGTCACCCGCTACGAGGTCGAGCTCGGCCCCGGCGTGAAGGTCGAGAAGATCACCGCGCTGACCAAGAACATCGCCTACGCCGTGGCGACCGACAACGTCCGGCTGCTGGCCCCGATCCCCGGCAAGTCCGCGGTCGGCATCGAGGTGCCGAACTCCGACCGGGAGATGGTCCGGCTCGGCGACGTGCTGCGCTCGTCCACCGCGGTCAAGGACACCCACCCGATGGTGATCGGCCTCGGCAAGGACATCGAGGGCCACATGGTCACCGCGAACCTGGCGAAGATGCCGCACCTGCTGTGCGCGGGCTCGACCGGTTCCGGCAAGTCGAGCTTCGTCAACTCGATGCTCGTCTCCCTGCTGGCGCGGGCGACGCCGGACGAGGTCCGGATGGTGCTGGTCGACCCGAAGATGGTCGAGCTGACGCCATACGAGGGCATCCCGCACCTGATCACGCCGATCATCACGCAGCCGAAGAAGGCGGCCGCGGCGCTGACCTGGCTCGTCGAGGAGATGGAGCAGCGCTACCAGGACATGCAGGCCAACCGGGTGCGCCACATCGACGACTTCAACCGCAAGGTGCGCTCCGGCGAGATCACCGCGCCGCCCGGGTCCGAGCGGGAGTACCGGCCCTACCCCTACATCCTGGCGATCGTCGACGAGCTGGCCGACCTGATGATGACCGCGCCGCGCGACGTGGAGGACGCGATCGTGCGGATCACGCAGAAGGCCCGCGCGGCCGGCATCCACCTGGTGCTCGCGACGCAGCGGCCGTCGGTCGACGTGGTCACCGGCCTGATCAAGACCAACGTGCCGTCCCGGCTGGCCTTCGCGACGTCGTCGCTGACCGACTCGCGGGTCATCCTGGACCAGCCGGGCGCGGAGAAGCTGATCGGCATGGGCGACGGGCTGTACCTGCCGATGGGCGCCTCGAAGCCGGTGCGCATCCAGGGCGCGTTCATCACCGACGAGGAGATCAACGCGATGGTCTCGTTCGTCAAGGAGCAGGCGCAGCCGGAGTACACCGAGGGCGTCACCGCGGCCAAGGCGAGCGAGAAGCGCGAGATCGACGAGGACATCGGCGACGACCTCGACGTGCTGCTGCAGGCCGCCGAGCTCGTGGTCACCTCGCAGTTCGGCTCGACGTCCATGCTGCAGCGCAAGCTACGTGTCGGCTTCGCGAAGGCGGGCCGGCTGATGGACCTGCTGGAGAGCCGCGGCGTCGTGGGCCCGTCGGAGGGCTCGAAGGCCCGCGACGTGCTCATCAAGCCGGACGAGCTGGACTCCGTCCTCTACCTCATCCGCAACGGCTCCCCACCCGACGAGGACGGTGAGTAACCACTTCGGTTCGTTCGGTAAGCTTCCGCCCTCGATACATGAGGGGGCGACGTGGGAATCATCGAAATCGTCTTCGAGTTGGCGATCCTCGGCTTCTTGATCGCGAGCTACTGGATGGTCTACACGAAGCCGGCCAGCCGGGGTGGGCCGTGATCGTGCCGTTCTACAACGTCTACGTGCTGCTCAAGATCGTCGGCCGGCCGGGCTGGTGGCTGGCGATGTTCTTCGTCCCGGTGGCCAATGTCGTCTTCGCGATCATCGTCATGATCGACTTGGCGAAGGCGTTCGGCAAGGGCGGCGGGTTCGCCGTGCTGCTGATCCTGCTGCCGTTCGTCGGCATGCCGATCCTCGCCTGGAGCGGCGCGCGGTACGTCGGCCCGATCGCCGACCCGAACTTCACCGCCTACGGCCCCGGTGGCCACCCCGTGCCCGGGTACCCGGCCCCGCCGCACTTCCAGCCGCCCCAGCCGTACCACCCGGGTCAGCCCTACGCACCCCAGCAGCCGTACGCGCAGCAGCCGCCGTACCCGCCTCAGTATCCGGCGCAATATCCAGCGCAGTATCCGGCGCAGCAGCAGGCCGGCCCGCCGTACGCCGGTCAGTACCCGGGTCAGCAGTACTCGGGTCAGCAGTACCTGGGTCAGCAGTACCCGCCGCGATGAGAAGCGGGGCGCGCCTGCCGGCACGCCCCGCCGCGAGACGACGGACGATCAGCCGCCGAACTGGCGAACGGCCCAGTAGTACGAGTCCGCGAAGCGGTCGCACGCCCAGTTGCCGTTGCAGACCTCGTACATGTCGTCCTTGAAGTTGTTGTCGATCCTCAGGCGGTTGGCCTCCGTGAAGCGGCCCTGCCGCTTGTAGTTGCGGTAGCCGAAGTCGTGCCGGTAGCAGGCCTTCACGAGGTTGAAGCCGAACGGGTTGTCCGGCGAGTTCGAGCAGCCGTCCGAGCTCCAGTCCAGCTGGCCGTCGTACGGCTTCTGGACGCGGAGGTTCTGGAAGCTGCTGAGGCTCGTGCTGAACAGGTACTGGTCGGTGATCTGCGGGATGGTTGCGGCGGACGCGACATCGCTGACGATCGTGCCGGCGACCAGCGCGGTGCTCACGCCGATCGCGGCGATGGTTGCCCGGGCGGCACGACGCAGGGTTTTCGTGGCCACGGAGACATCTCCCTCGTGAGGGGTGCAGGGACCCACTCATTACGCCAGGAAGATCGCCAACTCGTAACCATCTAACGGTGTAAATCTTCGTATCGAAAGAGTCTCACAGCTCCAGCAGCATGCGCGCGTTGCCGAGGGTGTTCGGCTTGACGTAGGGCAGGTCGAGGAACTCCGCGACGCCCTCGTCGGCCGAGCGGCGCATCTCGTCGTAGACCTCCGGGCTCACCGGGGCGCCGTCGATCTCCACGAAGCCGAAGCGCGCGAAGAACTCCGTCTCGAAGGTCAGCACGAACACCCGCGCGAGCCCGAGCTCCCGCGCTACCGCGAGCAGCCGCTCGACCAGCCGCCGGCCCGCACCCAGCCGCAGCGCGTGGGGGAGCACGGCGATCGAGCGGATCTCCCCGATGTCCTCCCACAGCACGTGCAGCGCGCCGCAGCCCACGAGCTCCGGGCCGTCGCCACTGTCGAGCTCGGCCACCCAGAACTCCTGCACGTCCTCGTAGAGGGTGACGAGCTCCTTGGCGAGCAACACCTTGCCGACGTAGGTGTCGATGACCGACTTGATGGCCCGCACGTCGCCGATCCGGGCGCGCCGGACCACGAGCGCATCACCCACCACTCCAACCTAACCGGCGGCCGGACCGGTGCGACCATTGACACCCACCCGGCCCGGAACGAGGGTGGGTGCCGGGTAGCGCGGGCCGGGTCGTCGCGGTGCTCGGTGCGGAGTACCACCCCCGAAGCACGGGCGGTCTGATGGAGACATTCACGAGGACGTACTTCGGCGGGCGCGTGGTGTTCGGCGCGGGTACCGCGCGCACGGCGCTGACCGGCGAGGTCGGCGCGCTGCGGGTGTCGAAGGTGTTGCTGCTGACCACGAAGCGGGCCGAGCCGCTCGCCCGCGAGCTGACCGCGGAGCTGCCCGTGGTCGACGTGTTCACCGGCGTGCGCGAGCACGTGCCGGCCGAGGTCGCGTGCGACGCGCTGGACGCGGCCACCCGCGGGCACGTCGACTGCCTGCTGTCGGTGGGCGGCGGGTCGTCGACCGGTACCGCGAAGGCCGTGGCGCTGTCGATGCGGGTGCCGGTGGTCGCGGTGCCGACGACGTACGCGGGCTCGGAGATGACGCCCGTCTGGGGCCGGACCGAGGACGGGGCCAAGCGCACCGGCCACTCGCCCGACGTGGTGCCCCGCCTGGTGGTCTACGACCCCGAGCTGACCGTCGGCCTGCCGCCCGCGATCACGGCGGCCAGCGGGATGAACGCGCTCGCCCACGCCGTGCGCGGGCTGGCCGCCGACCCGGTGACCGCGGTCATCGGCCGCGAGGCGATCCGGGTGCTCACGGCGGGCCTGCCCAAGGCGGTCGCCGAGCAGGACCGCGCCGAGGCGTGCTACGGCGCGTACCTCGCGGCGTCGGCGTTCGCCGTGGCCGGGTCGGGCCCGCACCACAAGCTGTGCCACGCGCTCGGCGGCTTCTACGGCCTGCCGCACGCGCCGACCCACGCCGTGCTGCTGCCGTACACGGCGGCGGGAGAGGTGTCCGGGCTGCGTGAGCTCGCGGAGCGGGTCGGCGCGCCGACGAGCCTGCGCGCGATCGGCATGCACGACGAGGACCTGGCCGACGCCGTCGAGCGCCTGCCGGCGGCCGCCGGTGTCCTGGCGGCCGCATACGAAGGAAGGTGGCCCGCATGAACCTCGAGGACAGGGTCGTCGCGTCGTTCGACGGGGCAAAGGACGAGCGGTTCCGGGAGATCGCGACCAGCCTCGTCCGGCACCTGCACGCGTTCCTCGCCGACGTCCAGCTGACCGAGGACGAGTGGGCGACGGCGATCGACTTCCTCACCCGCACCGGCCAGCTGTGCGACGACAAGCGCCAGGAGTTCATCCTGCTGTCCGACGTGCTCGGCGCGTCGATGGCGGTGATCGACATCAACCATCCCACCGGCGGGCGCGAGCTCGCGAGCGGGCCATCGACGCGGGCCGCCACGGAGTCGACCGTGCTCGGCCCGTTCTTCGTCGCGGGTGCCCCGGAGTTCGCGCTCGGCGACGACATCTCCGGCGGCGCGCCCGGCACGCCGTGCCACCTGAGCGGGACGGTCACGAACACCGCCGGCGAGCCGGTGCCCGGCGCGGTGCTGGAGATCTGGCAGTCCGACGAGGACGGCCGCTACGACGTCCAGTACGCCGACCTCGACCACGCGCGCGGCCGCGGGCGCCTGCGCGCGGACGGCGCGGGCCGGTACGCGTTCTGGTCGGTGCACCCGGAGGCGTACCCGATCCCGGACGACGGGCCGGTGGGGGAGCTGCTCGCCGCGGCCGGGCGAGGCCCGATGCGCCCGGCCCACGTGCACTTCATGGTGTCCGCGCCGGGCTACCGCACGCTCGTCACGCACGTGTTCACCGCCGACAGCGCGCACCTCGACGACGACGCCGTGTTCGGCGTGAAGCGGCCGCTGATCGTGGACTTCGAGCGGCACGAACCCTGCCGCGCACCGGACGGCCGGGAGCTGGCCGAGCCGTTCCACACCGCCCGCTTCGACATCGTGCTCGCGGCGGACCGCTGACCCCGGCCGCAGCCGGTTACGCTGAGACCCGTGCCCGAACCACCACCGTCTCGTCGTGCCGCCCTGCTCACTCTCGGGTGCGCCCGCAACGAGGTCGACTCCGAGGAGCTCGCCGGCCGGCTCGCGGACGGCGGCTGGGCGCTGACCGACGGCACGGACGCCGACGTGATCGTCGTGAACACGTGTGGCTTCGTCGAGTCGGCGAAGAAGGACTCGGTCGACGCGCTGCTCGAGGCGGCGGAGACGGGCGCGAAGGTGGTCGCGGTCGGCTGCATGGCGCAGCGGTACGGCAGCGAGCTCGCCGAGAGCCTGCCCGAGGCGGCCGCGGTGCTCGGCTTCGACCACTACCCGGAACTCGGCGAGCGGCTGGACGACGTGGTCGCCGGCCGGACCGTCGCCTCCCACACGCCGGCCGACCGCCGCACGCTGCTGCCGATCACGCCGGTCCAGCGGCCGGCCGTCGCCGACGTCTCGGTACCCGGGCACGGCTGGGGCCCGCGCGTGCTGCGCAGGCGCCTCGACGACTCCCCGGTCGCCGCGCTCAAGATCGCGTCCGGCTGCGACCGGCGCTGCTCGTTCTGCGCGATCCCGTCGTTCCGCGGCGCGTTCGTGTCCCGCCCGCCGGACGAGATCGTGGCCGAGGCCGCGTGGCTCGCCGGGCAGGGCGTGCGCGAGCTGTTCCTCGTCAGCGAGAACTCGACGTCGTACGGCAAGGACCTCGGCCGCGAGCACGGCGGCCCCGACGCGCTGGAGCGGCTGCTGCCGCGGCTGGCCGGCCTCGACGGCATCGAGCGGGTGCGCGTGTCGTACCTGCAGCCGGCGGAGACCCGGCCTGGCCTCCTGCGCGCGATCGCCGGCACCGACGGCGTCGCGGACTACTTCGACATGTCCTTCCAGCACGCCAGCGCCACGGTGCTGCGCCGGATGCGCCGCTTCGGCGGCACCGAGTCGTTCCTCGCGCTGGTCGAGCAGATCCGCTCGCTCGCGCCGGACGCGGGCATCCGCAGCAACGTGATCGTCGGGTTCCCGGGCGAGACCGAGGACGACGTGTCCGAGCTGGCGCACTTCCTCACCGAGGCCCAGCTGGACGTCGTCGGGGTCTTCGGCTACTCCGACGAGGACGGCACGGAGGCCGAGAAGCTGTCGGGCAAGCACGATCCGGAGGTCGTCGCCGAGCGCGTGGCGCGGGTGTCGGACCTGGTCGAGCAGCTCACCGCGCAACGGGCCGAGGATCGGGTCGGCGATGAGGTGTTGGTCCTCGTCGAACGGGTAGATGACGACGAGTGCGTCGGACGGGCCGCGCACCAGGGACCTGAGGTGGACGGCGAGTGCCTTCTCACCGGTGAGGTGGAGCTGATGGTGGGCGACCTGGTTCGGGGCAAGGTGATCGGTTCGGAGGGTGTCGACCTGATCGTGGCGCCGGTCGAGGCGGTTTCGACCGCGGGGGCGTCGCACATGAGCGAGCTTGCGAGCGAATCGATGTCACGGGACGACCGCGAGCGGCGACACCGGGCCCGCGAGGGTTCGTCGTGAGTGCGACGCCGGCGGACGGAACGTCGCCGGAGGTCGGCGTGGCCGCGGTCCAGGTACCGCTGGTCAACATCGCCAACATCCTGACCGTGACCCGGCTGGCACTGGTGCCGGTCTTCCTGCTGACGCTGTTCTGGGACCCGGAGTCGCTCGGCTGGCGGCTCGCGGCCGCGCTGGTCTTCGCGGTCGCGTCGGTCACCGACCACGTGGACGGCCGGCTGGCCCGCAAGTTCGGTCTGGTCACCGATTTCGGCAAGGTCATCGACCCGATCGCCGACAAGGCGCTGACCGGTGCGGCGCTGTTCGGCCTGTCCATACTCGGCGACCTGCCGTGGTGGGTGACGATCACGATCGCGGTCCGCGAGGTCGGCGTGACGCTGCTGCGGTTCTGGGTGATCCGGTACGGCGTGATCGCGGCGAGCTACGGCGGCAAGGCCAAGACGCTCGCGCAGATCATCGCGATCGGCCTGTTCCTGCTGCCGCTGCCGGAATGGTTCGATCCGATCGAGTGGACGGCGATGATCGTCGCGGTGGTGCTGACCATCGTCACGGGCGTCGACTACGTCATCCGGGCCATCCGACTACGCGCCCGTGGATAGCGCACGCCCGGTGAACCCGCTCGCCGACCTGCTCGGCGTCGACCCCGAAAGCCTGACCTCTCTCATCGCGACCCTGCGCGACCGCGGGGAGACCGTCGCGACCGCCGAGTCGCTCACCGCCGGGCTGGTGGCGGCGGCGCTGACCAGCGTGCCCGGGGCGAGCGCGGTCGTGCGCGGCGGGCTGGTCGTGTACGCGACGCAGCTCAAGACCGACCTCGCCGGCGTGGCCGCCGACGCCCTCGCCGAGCACGGCGCGGTGCATCCGCTGATCGCCGAGCAACTGGCCGCGGGCGCGCGGACCACGTGCCGGTCCAGCTGGGGCATCGGGCTCACCGGGGTCGCCGGTCCGGACCCCCAGGACGGGGTGGCGCCCGGCGTCGTCCATCTGGCCGTGGCCTGGGGCGGCGGGACGTCCGTGCGCACCATCGAGGTCTCTGGGAACCGCCACCAGGTGCGTGCCGCTGCGGCACGGGCGGCGTTCGACCTGCTCAGCGCCCAGTTGGCGGAGCCGGTGACGGCCTGATTCGAGCACGGTTCCAGGTTCGGGCACTACTGTTCGGGAACACCGGGGTGCGCTCGGTCGTTCGCTTGTGGCGGACGCGCAGTGTTGTCGCTGCCGATGATCGAGCGGTCTCGGTAACGTGGTCACTGTGCCGGACCCGCCGTTCGGGCGGTTGATCTTGGAGGGAGGCGCGCGATGGCCGTGCTGTTGCGTGAGGCGATCGGTGATCGGCTCCGTCATGCCCGCACCAACCAGCGCCGGACGCTCCGAGAGGTCTCCCGTGCGGCGCGGGTGAGCCTGGGGTACCTGTCCGAGGTCGAGCGTGGCCGCAAGGAGGCGTCGAGCGAGCTGCTGGCGGCGATCTGCGACGCGCTGGAGCTGCCGCTCTCGCAGCTGCTGCACCACGTGGCGAGTGACATGGGGGCACTGGACTCGGTGGAGCACTCGGTGCCGGAGCCGGCCGAGCGGACCGAGCGGACCGAGGCCATGGACGCGATGGACGCCGCGGACGGCCCGCGCGCGTCGGTCGAGGAGGTCGAGGGCGGCCGCCTGGTGCCCGCGATGGTCGGCGAGAACCTGGCGGACCTGCGGATTCAGCCGGTGCTGAGCCACCGGATGGAGGCCTCCATCGGCGGTCGCACCATTGGCGCGGTGTTCGCCGCCTGATCGTTCTTCCGCACTAGACTCCGGTTCTGGCCTGGGAACCGGAGGTTCGTGCTGCCCACCACCGTGCTCGTCGTGGTCCTCGTCGTGATCGGAATCGCGGCGGTGGTGAGCGTGCCGCTGATGATCCGCAGCACCCGCCGGCAGGTCGTCGACGACGCCGCCCCGGGTGCCCGCAAGCCGATCATGGGCAGCCCGGCCCAGGTGTGGGTGTCCCGCGGGGAACGCGTGCTGCGCGAGCTCGGCGCCACGCTGGGCGAGCACGCCGCACCGCACGGGATCGGCGAGGACGCCGCCGGGGTCGTCGCCGAGCTGCGCCTGACCGCGGGCCAGGTCGCCGAGCTCGACCACGCGCTCGCCCGCATCCCCGTGCCCGCACTGGAGGAGGAACGCCGCGCGCTGACCGCCGCGCTCGCGGCGGCGCGGGGCCGGCCCGCGGCCGCCGACCTGACCCGATCGCACGAGGCCGTCTCCGCGCGGATCGCCGCCGCGGGGCGCCGGCGCGAAAGGCGGGACGCGCTGCTCGCGAAGATGCAGGCCACGGTCACGGAGCTGGAACAGGCCCGCGACGAGCTCGCGGAGCTGATCGCCGACACGGCCGTCGACACGAGCGACGACTCCACCGCCGCGCTCACGGGTAGGCTCGATGCCCTGAGGGCGGGCCTGGTGGAAGTGCGTCGGGCGGCCAACCCTGAGATCGGTCCGGACGGTCAGGGCTAACCCTGAATCGGTACCTGATTTCGGCCGGGTCCGGTGGTGGGGACGCCCGCGAACCTGACACGATGGAACCCACAGCGATGACGGGGCGTTGCCATACCAACTGCGCAAGCGGCCTGGAGTGGCAGCCAGTAGCGGACAAGCACGGAGAAGGCAGGCGGAGGAGATGGCCAACCCGTTCGTGAAGTTCTGGAAGTACCTCATGGCGGCCTTCTCGTCGAAGATCGACGAGCACGCCGACCCGAAGGTACAGATCCAGCAGGCCATCGAGGAGGCCCAGCGTCAGCACCAGGCGCTGTCCCAGCAGGCGGCCGCCGTGATCGGCAACCAGCGGCAGCTGGAGATGAAGCTCAACCGGCAGCTGGGCAACGTGGAGAAGCTGCAGTCCTCCGCCCGCCAGGCGCTGGTGCTCGCCGACGAGGCGCGGGCCAAGGGCGACGATGCGAAGGCCACCCAGTTCGAGCAGGCCGCGCAGTCGTTCGCGACGCAGCTCGTCACGGCCGAGCAGGACATCGAGGACCTGAAGACGCTGCACGACCAGGCGCTGCAGGCGGCCACGCAGGCCAAGCAGGCGGTCGAGCGCAACGCGATGATGCTGCAGAACAAGCTCGCCGAGCGCACGAAGCTGCTGAGCCAGCTCGAGCAGGCGAAGATGCAGGAGCAGGTCTCCAAGAGCCTCAACCAGATGAGCGAGCTCGCGGCACCGGGCAACACGCCGTCGCTGGAGGAGGTCCGGGACAAGATCGAGAAGCGCTACACCACCGCCCTCGGCTCCGCGGAGCTGGCGTCGAACTCGGTGCAGGGCCGCATGATGGAGGTCCAGGCGTCGACCACCGAGATGGCCGGCCAGTCGCGGCTGGAGCAGATCCGCGCGTCGATGGCCGGTGGCTCGGTCGCCCCGCAGGTCACCAGCGGCTCCAACACGAAGGCCTCGTCCGGGTCCACGTCGAACATCGAGGCCGAGATCGCCCAGCGGGTCGCCCAGGAGCAGAAGGCGAACGGCCAGACCAACTGAGCTTGTCGTTCGGCGGCGGGGAGGTGTCGGTGCGATGCGCGGGCGGGAGCTCTACCAGCTGACCCAGCTGGCCAACCGGTACATCAACGGCCAGGTCATGCAGCAGGTCACCGAGGCGTGGACCCGCCGGGGCGACGAGCAGGCACGCATCGAGCGCCAGCGCAGGCGCCTGGCCCGCAAGCGGGTGTGGGCGTCGCGCTGGCTCACGGCGTGGCTGCTGATCACGATGCTGTGTGGCCTGCTGATCGTCGGTGTCGGCACGGGGGCGGTGGCCGACGGTGAGCTGGACGCGTTGTTCGGCGCCATCGCGGCCACGCTCGTCACCGCGGTGATCACCGTTCGTTCGATCGTCAAGCTGAGCCTCGCGAAGAACGCCCAACGCGAGTTCGATGCCCGCCATCCCCGCGCCGGCATCCCCGCGGTGGCCAGGGTCGCGCCGGCCGCCATGCCCCCGAAGGGCTCGGCGGCGAGGGAACCGATGAAGCGCCTGGCCGAGGCCGAGAAGGCGCTGGCGCAGGTGCTGGCGCAGCTGTCCGCCCCACCGTCGGCCGTGCCCGCGGAGTCGATCGAGCAGGCGGGCAACACCAGCGCGGAAGCGGCCAACGCCCTGCGTGCGGTGGCGTCCCAGCTGGTGGCGGTAGAGCTGGCGCGCGACCACGCCCCGCCCCTGGAGCGCGGCCCGCTGGTGGAGGGCATCGCCCGCCTCAAGGCGCAACTGGACGAGGGCCTGGACGGCTACCGAAGCCTGGTGGCGGCGGCGGGCAGGGTGGTGGCCGCGAGCTCGGCCCCCGGCCCGAAGCGGGAGCTGACCGAGGCGACGGATCACCTGGCGGGCCTCGCGGTCGCGCTGCGCGAACTCTCGGACGCAGCCGGCTGAGACAGCCTCACGAACGCACCCGGGACTCCCGGTTGATGCGCCGGACCAGCCCGGGCCCCCGGTAGATGAACCCGGTATAGACCTGCACCAACGAGGCCCCGGCATCGAACATCCGCAAAGCATCGTCCGCGGAGAGAATCCCCCCGACCCCCACGACGGGCAGATCCGTCTGCTTGCCGACGAACGAGACAACCTCCAGCGCCCGAGCGAAGAGCGGCCGCCCGGACAAACCTCCAGGCTGCGACACCGATCTGTCCACACCGGACAGGCCGGCGCGGGACAGTGTCGTGTTGGTGGCGATGACCCCGGCCACCCCCCGAGAGTGGCAAACGTCCAACACGGACTCCACGGCGGAGAGCGACAGGTCCGGCGCGATCTTCACCAGCACCGGCCGCCCCTCGGCCGCCGGCACCACGGCCGACAGCAACGAGTCCAGAGCGGCCCGGTCCTGCAACCCCCGCAACCCGGGCGTATTGGGCGAGCTCACGTTGACGGCGAAGTAGTCGGCATAGGGCCAGAGCGCGCGAACCGAGGCGACGTAGTCCGCCTCGGCATCCTCGGCGACCTTGGAGCGCCCGACACTGATCCCGACCGGCACCGGCGCGGGCCCGAGCGATCGCAACCGCCCGGCGAGCGCGGACGCCCCCGCGTTGTTGAACCCCATCCGATTGATCACGGCCTCGCTCGCGGGCAGCCGGTACAGCCGGGGCCGCGGGTTCCCCGGCTGCGCATGCCAGGTGACGGTCCCGACCTCCACGAACCCGAACCCGAAGGCCGGCCACCCGCGGACCGCGACCCCGTTCTTGTCCATACCCGCCGCGAGCCCGACCGGCCCGGGAAACCGAACGCCGAACACCGTGCGCGGGGCCGCCCCGCCGTAGAGGCGACGCAGCCCCGCCACCAGTGGCCGCACCCGGCCCAGGCGGGAGAGCGCTCCGATGGTGCGCTCGTGGGCGATCTCGGGGTCGCCGCCGCCTGTCCGGAACAACGCGGGGCGCAGAACGTGCTGGTAGACCACCCGACCATCGTTTCATCGGCGCCGAGGCGCCAAGATGGAGGTGTGCCCGACACCGTCGACCTGGATTCCGCCGCCGACGAGCTCTACGCCGGCTCGCGGGAGGACTTCACGCCCCGGCGCAAGGAGCTCGCCAAGACCGCGAAGGCGGCCGGCGACCCGAAGCTCGCCGCCGCGATCGACAAGCTCGCCAAGCCGACCACGTCCGCCTGGCTCGCCAACCAGCTCGCCCGCGACGCCGGCTCCGACGTCGACCAGGTCGCCGAGCTGGGCGACGCCCTGCGCGAGGCGCACGCGAACCTGGCGGGCGCCGACCTGAAGGCGCTGTCCCAGAAACGGACCCAGCTGGTCAACACGCTGGTCAAGCAGGCGGGCAAGCTCAACGGGTCCGCGCTGACCGAGTCGGTGACCCGGGAGCTGGAGGAGATCTTCACGACCGCCATCGCGGACGCGGACGTCGCTCGCGTGCTGCTCGCCGGGCGGCTGACCTCGGCCAAGGAGCTCGCCGCCGCGGTGGCCGCGTGGCCGGAGGCGTCCGGCGAGCGCGTCCCGGTCGCGCGCCCGGCGAGGGCCACGAAGCCCAAGAAGCAGGCCGGCCTGTCCGACAAGGAGAAGGCCGAGCAGGACAAGAAGCTCGCCAGGGCCCGCGAGGAGCTGGACGAGGCGCGCGCCGCGGTCAAGGAGGCGGAGGCCGACCGCGCGGAGGAGGAGCGCATCCTGTCTGAGGCCCAGCGGCTGGCCGACGAGGCCACCGAGGAGGTCCGGCGGATCTACGAGGAGCTCGACGCGGCCGAGGGGCGGGAGAAGGAGGCCCGGCGGCGGGTCGGCTCGGCGAGCAGGTCGGTGAAGGACGCGGAGCGCCGCGCGAGCCAGGCCTGGCGGCTCGTGCAGCAGGCCGAGCGGGCGTTCGACGATCTCGGCGGCAAATAGAAAACGGCCCTCGGGCTGCTCCCGTGATCGATGATCGCGGGCCCAGGGTCGGACTAGTCCCTGAGAGCTCCGAGGGCCGGGTGACTGCCTGGTATTCGCCGACCACACCGCGCGTCTACGGCACCAGCAGAGCCGGTGTCAGCCGTGTTGCGCAGCCGGCCAATCCAATGTCCGGGTTCTGGTGGTCCTAGCGGACAGCCACCTCACGAGTCCGTTGGGATATCACCGTTGGACCACCTCCTTTCTCGTGTACCGCGAGATTACGTGGCGCGGGCCCGAGTCGACAAAGATTTTTGCCGCGATTCAACTCACGGCGGAACGCCCATACGTCAGCCTGTCGAGTGCATCTCGCCCGATCGGGGGGTGGTAGTCTCGCGATCCCTGCTACCGGCTGTCGCCAGATGAACTCGAAGGGCCATCCTCGCCATGGGGTCCCCCCTGCACAGTGCTCCCGGTCGGATGGCGGTCGGCGCCGTCATCGGCGCGGTGACCGCTGCGATCTTCGCGGTCGGCGTGGTGAGCGAGGACGGGAACCAGCAGCGGGAGCAGGACCGGGCGGCCGTCGAGCCGGTGCCGCCCGAGGCGCAGCGCAAGCCGGCCGACGCGCCGGTCACCACGACGAACGCGCGCCCGTCGAGATCGAAGCCGTCGCGAACCACGACGACCACGACCACCACCACGACGACCACGACCCGGGCGCGGCCGGAGCAGCCGGACCCGACCCAGCCCGAGGAACCGCCGCCGCCCCCGCCGCCGACCGAGCAGCCGCCACCGCCCCAGCCGACCACCACGACGACGCGGTGCACGTCGCTGATCTGCGTGGGCTAGTACCCGGCTACTTCCCGGCTCAGTTTTCCGCGACCACGTTCATGTCGCTGTCGCCGTCGCTCTCGTCCACCTCGGCGTCCAGGTCGGAGTCGGGCCAGCTCTCCGTCCGGTGCCGGCCGCGCCCGCTGGTCCGCAGCACCCGCGCCAGCAACAGGTTCAGCGCCAGCGACACCTCGCGCGCCCCGGGCGTGCCCCACTGGTGGATCGGCAGGCACGCACCCTGCGCCTGCTGCACCGCCAGCCGGTCCGGCAGCGCCACCGGCATCACGAGCCGGCCGAAGTGCTCGCGCAGCTCGGCGATCCGGTACTGGTGCTCGTAGGACTGCGGCCGCACCCGGTTCACGACCACGCCCAGCGGCGACAGGTTCGGGTTGTGCTCCTCGCGGGCCTTCTCGACCGCCTCGAACGCCCGCTGCGCGCCGGACACCGCGAACAGCGTCGGCTCGGTGACGAGCAGCGCGCCGTGCGCGGCCATCAGCGCCGAGCGGGTGAGCCGGCCGAGCGAGGGCGGGCAGTCCAGCAGGACCAGCTGGTACGGGAGCTGGCCGTCGTCCAGCAGCGGGCCGAGCTCCAGCAGCGCGCGGCTCAGCTTCTCCAGCCGCCGTGGGTCGGGGTCCTGGTCGTTCAGCAGCTCGAGGGTCTCCGAGCCGACGAGCACGTCGACCTCGTCGCCCCAGCCGCTGTGCGCGATCGCGTCCCGCAGGACCGCGGGGCGCGGCGTCTCCAGCACGTCGGCGAGCGTCGCGTCGGTGTCGTCGGGGTCCAGGGTCGCCGTGGCGTTGCACTGCGGGTCGAGGTCGACCACGAGCGTGCGCGCACCACGGCGCAACGCGGCCGAGGCAAGGCCGAGCACGATGGTCGTCTTGCCGACACCACCCTTGAGGCTGAGCACCGCCACCGTTTGCACGACGTGCACCCTACGGGGCTTACCCTTTGCGTTCATGCGACCGGATGCAGTTCGCCTCGCGCTCGACGCCGAGCTGGCCGCAGCGCGGGACCGGCGGGGCGGCGAGGCACCCCGGGTGCTCGACGTCGGCGGTGGTAGCGGGGTCCTGGCCGTGCCGCTGGCCGCCGCCGGGTGCGTCGTGACGGTCGTGGAGCCGAACCCGAACGCGCTCGCGACGCTGTCGCGCCGCGCCGAGGACGCCGGTGTCGCCGGCCGGATCACCGCCGTGCAGGCCGACAGCGACGCGCTGGGCCAGGTCGTCGACGGCGGCAGCGCGGACCTCGTCGTCGCGCACGGCGTGCTCGAGGTCGTCGACGACCCGAAGATCACCGTCGCCGCCATGGTCGGCACCCTCGCCGCGGGCGGTGCCCTGTCCGTCGTGGTCGCGAACCGCACCGCCGCGCTGCTGCACCACGCGATCGCCGGCCGGCTGGCCGAGGCCCGCACGGTCGCCGACGACCCGGCGGGCCGGCTGCCGTCAGAGCAGATCCTGCGCCGCTTCGACACCGACTCCCTGACCCGCCTGCTCACCGACGGCGGGCTCGTCGTCGAGCTGCTGCAGGGCCAGGGCGTGCTCGTGGATCTCGTGCCGGGCGCGGTGCTGCAGCAGGAGCCGGGCGCCGAGCAGTCGCTGGCGGAGCTGGAACGCCGCCTCGCGGGGACCGCGCCGCTGCGCGACATCGCGAGCCGGCTGCACGCGGTGGCGCGCCGCTCGGGGTAAATGTCGGTCGAGTCTGGGAAGCTTCGGGCATGGGGCGCAGTGCGGATCTGCCGCGCGGGCTGGTCGACCGGTACAAGGCGCGCGACGGCGGGTGGCCGGACGACACCGGCTGCACGGTGCTGCACGCCGACATGGACGCCTTCTATGCGTCCGTGGAGATCCGCGAGCGTCCCGAGCTGGCCGACCGTCCGGTGGTCGTGGGCGGTACCGGTGGGCGGGGTGTGGTCAGCTCCGCCAACTACATCGCGCGCACCTTCGGCGTCCGCTCCGCCATGCCGACAGCACACGCGCGGCGGCTGTGCCCGAAGGCCGTGTTCCTGCCGCCGACCTTCCCGCTGTACCAGGAGGTTTCGGCCGGCGTGATGGCGATCTTCCGGGACGTCACGCCGCTGGTCGAGCCGCTGAGCCTGGACGAGGCGTTCCTGGACGTGGCGGGCGCGCTGCGCCGGCTGCGGCAGACGCCGGGACAGATAGCCGAGCACATCCGGGCCCGGGTCCTCGCCGAGCACGGCATCACCTGCTCGGTCGGTATCGGCCCGACGAAGTTCATCGCGAAGCTGGCGTCGGGTCTCAACAAGCCGGACGGCATGCTGGTCGTCCCGCGCGACGAGGTGCTGGAGTTCCTGCACCCGCTGCCGGTGTCGGCGTTGTGGGGCGTGGGGAAGCGGACCACGGAGCGGCTCACCGGCGTGGGCCTGAACCGCGTGGGCGACGTCGCCGCCACGCCGCTGCCGAGGTTGCGCCGCACGCTGGGCAATGCCGTCGCCGAACACCTGCACGCGCTGGCCAACGGCGTCGACGACCGGGCGGTTGAGCCGGAGTCGCCGGAGAAGTCGGTAGGCGCGGAGGAGACGTTCGAGGTCGACCACGCGGATCGCGGCGTGCTGAAGCCGGAGCTGCTGCGCCTGTCGGAGAAGACGGCGGCCGCCCTACGCCGCCGCGGCCTGCGCGGACGGACCGTCTCGATCAAGGTGCGCTTCGCCGACTTCACGACGATCACGAGGTCCCGCACGCTGCCGGTCGCCACGGACGTCACGCAGGAGATCTACCGCACCGCGTGCCGCCTGCTGGACGAGCAGACCCCACCGGGCGCGGTACGGCTGATCGGCGTGCGCATGGAGCAGCTGGGGGAGCAGGGCAGCGAGCAGCTGTTCCTGGACGCTCCTGAACGCGGCTGGCGAGACGCGGACCAGGCAGCGGACCAGGCGAGAGCCCGCTTCGGCCGCGCGGCGGTCCGCCCAGCCACCCTCCTCGGCCGAGAGGCACCACCTCAGCTCGACTACCGCAGCTGAGTGCCGAAAGGCAGCGGCGGAGGGACCCCGGGTGGCCGGGGTGATGGGGTGTCCACCAGCCCGTGGCTAACAGTCGTACAGGCTGCTCGGATGCACGCGCTCGCAGTACCGGACGTGCAAGTGGTTGTCGTGGTTGGGGTACTGGGTGGTCAGCCCCTCGGCGATCAACTGTGGATCGTTGAAGAAGATCAGCTTCACGTGCCCCGGCGCCGCCGCCCGGACCGCCTGTGCCAATGCCCGCGTGGCCGCCCGGTCGTACGTGGGCGACTGCCACGTGATCCGCCCCGCCGTGCACTGGGCGTTGTCCGTCCGGATGGGCCAGATGTCGATGTCCATGCCCATGTCGTGGCTCGCGTGCCCGGGGATGTCGCCGCCGTGCTCGAAGCCGGCGTCGCCCAGCGGGACCTGGCCGTGACCGGTGAACGACCGCACCGCCGCCTCCAGCTGACCCCACGCGGCCGCGGAGGCCCAGTTCGCCGCCGTGCCGTTGCCGTCCGGGTCCTGATCGCAGATGCCCGCGGAGAAGTCCGGGTAGTCGTAGTGCCACGCCAGGTTCCGCCACGTCACGGGCCCGACCACGCCGTCCACCCCGATCCCGGCGTGCTGCTGGAACGCACGGACCGCGCCGGTCACGGCGGCGTCGAACACGCCGTTCACCGGCAGCGAGAGCCGGCGCTTCGCGTTCAGCTCCACCTGCAGCGCCCGCACGGCCGGGCCGGAGGCGCCCGCGGACAGCTGCGGCACCAGCTCGCCCCAGGTCGCCGGCCCGACGATGCCGTCCACGTCGAGTCCTGAGGTGGACTGGAAGGACCGCACCGCCGCGTCCGTCGACGCGCCGAACACGCCGTCGGTCGGGGCGGAGAGGCCGTGGTGGGCCAGCAGGTACTGGATGGCCAGCACGTCCGCGCCGCGGTTCCCGGTGTTCTGCGTCGGGAAGAACGACCCCGGGAACGCGTTCGCCGGCGAGCTCAGCAGCAGGGAGGCGGCCACCGCGGTGGCCGCGGCGAGCGCGAGAAGAGCGCGGCGGAGGGTAGTCATGACAGCACATTATGGTGAACATTCGCCGCGAACGTAACCGACGACGTTAGGTATTCACAGATGCTCACACCCGCAGGTCGGGCCTAGAATCGGCAGGTATGGCGGACACTCCGGTGGCGAACGTGGCGCTGTTCGCAGTCGCGGTGGCAGCCCCTACGCTCGTCTTCTGGGGAATCGTGCGCATACCCCGTCTCGTCGACGTCGTCGGCGAGCGCATCCGGCGCCGGCGGGTGGTCGCCAAGGGCCTGCCGATCGAGCAGCTCGCCGCGGACCTGCGCCGCGTGCACCGGCTGCTCGTGCAGACCCCGGACGGCACGCCGATGGTCCGCCGCATCGCCACCCGCGACGCCTACGACGAGCTCCTCCGCCAGGCCTGCGCGGCCGTCGAGATCAAGCACGAGCTCGACACCACGCCCGAGGGCATGGAGCGCGACATAGAGCGCCTGCGCGTCGAGGAGGCCCTGCGCGACGCCGGCCTCACGATCCCCTGACCAGTTCCGGCAGCACCTTGCCCAGCCGGTCACGCAGCACGTACGCGGCCAGCCCGTCGTAAGGCGTCTCCGACCCGTTGCAGATCACGACCGGCGCACCGGCCCGGGCTGCGAGGCCGACGAGCCCGGCGGCCGGGTGCACCGCGAGCGAGCTGCCGGCGACGAGCATCAGGTCGCAGGTCACCGCCGCCTCGCGCGCGCGGTTCAGCACGTCCATGTCCAGCGACTGTCCGAACGAGATCGTCGCGGACTTCAGGATCCCGCCGCACACCAGGCAGGGCGGGTCCGCCTCGCCGGCCTCGACCCGGTCCAGCGCCTCACGCATCGGCCGCCGGTCCCCACAGGACAGGCAGACCGTGTCGAACATCGAACCGTGCAGCTCGAGCACCAGCGACGGGTTCGAGCCGGCCCGCTGGTGCAGCCCGTCGATGTTCTGGGTGAGGATCGCGTGCAGCCGGCCGGCCTCCTCGAGCGCCACGATCGCCCGGTGCGCCGCGTTCGGCCGCGCGTCCCACACCGGGTGCGCCAGGCGGGCCTGCCACGACCGCAGCCGCACCTCGGGGTCGTCGCGGTACGCCTGCAGGCTCGACAGCCGCTCGCTCCCCGGGTTCTTCGTCCACAGCCCTTCCGGGCCGCGAAAGTCCGGAATGCCGGACTCGGTCGAGATGCCGGCCCCCGACATCACGGCGATCCGGGATGCCTCCGCCACCGCCGCGGCGACGTCGGCCGGCTCGTCCGGCGCCCTCATCCGACCCACGCGAGCAGGTCGTCCGCGGTCTTCGTGTTGATCACCCGCTCGGCCGGCACCCCGCACTCCACGGCCCGCTCGCAGCCGTAGGGCAGCCAGTCCAGCTGGCCCGGCGCGTGCGCGTCGCTGTCGATCGAGAACACGCACCCGGTCTCCAGCGCGAGCTCGAGCAGGCGGCGCGGCGGGTCCAGCCGGTCCGGCCGGCAGTTGATCTCCACGGCGACGCCGCTGTCCCGGCACGCCGCGAACACCTCGGCGGCCTCGAACTCCGACTCCGGCCGCCCGCGGCCGAGGACCTTGCGCCCGGTGCAGTGGCCGAGGATGTCGGTGTGCGGGTTGTCCACCGCGGCCAGCATCCGCTTGGTCATCTCCGGTTTGGACATGCGCAGCTTGGAGTGCACGCTCGCCACCACGACGTCCAGCCGGGCGAGCAGCTCGGGCGTCTGGTCCAGCCCGCCGTCGTCGAGGATGTCGACCTCGATGCCGGTCAGGATGCGGAACGGGGCCAGCTCACGGTTGAGCTCCTCGACCAGGTCGAGCTGGCGCCAGAGCCGCTCCACGGACAGCCCGTTCGCCACGGTCAGGCGGGGGGAGTGGTCGGTCAGCACCATCCAGTCGTGGCCGAGGAGCACGGCCGTCTCCGCCATCTCGCGGATGGGGCTGCCACCGTCGGACCAATCCGAGTGTGTGTGGCAGTCGCCGCGCAGCTGCTCGCGCAGCTCCTCCCCGCCGGCGACCGGCTCGATGCCCTTTTCGAGCAGCCTGACCAGGTAGGACGGTGTGTCGCCGCCGGCGGCCTCGGCGATGACGCCGGCCGTCGTACGCCCGATGCCGGGCAGGTCGGTGAGGGTGCCGGCGCGCAGCCGGTCGGCCAGCTCACCGGCGGCCAGACCGGCCACGACGCCCGCGGCGCGCCGGAAGGCCTGCACCTTGTGGGTCGGCTCGCCCGAGCGTTCCAGCAGGAACGCGATCTGGCGGAGCGCGCGATCGGGATCCATTCAGCCCACCCGCACGGGCTCTAGCGGGCTAGTGGCACACTCGTGAGTCGCCGGGTTTTGCCGATGCATGCGTCCATGATTCCGGATCGGGTAGTCGCGGAGCCTCGCGGCTCGTATCCTGGAGGGTGACGCCCCCTGAGTGGGGCGCCCGCCGGGTCCGGCGGACACTGACCGTGAGAGCCCGGCGCTCGCGACCGCTGTGCCGGAGGAGGAACGAATGCCACTCTCCGAGCACGAGCAGCGACTGCTCGACCAGATTGAGCGTGCGCTCTACGCCGAGGATCCCAAGTTCGCATCCACGGTGCGCGGCGCGCGCCTGCGGCGTCCATCACGACGTCGTCGCCTGCAGGGCATCGCGCTGTTCGTTCTGGGTGTCGCACTTCTGGTGCTGGGAGTGATCCTGCCGCTGAAGCCCGGCGGCGTTCCCGTTGTCAGCCTGCTCGGCTTCCTGGTCATGTTCTTCGGTGCGCTGCTCACGCTCTCTGCCCTGCGTCACGGTGGCAGTGAGGGCGAGGAGGGCGCCGGGGAGCCCGGGAGCGGCAGCGGGTCCGCGAAGGCACGCCGCAGCTCGTTCTCCCAGCGTATGGAGGACCGCTTCCGCAAGCGGTTCGAAGAGGAACCGTAGGCACGGTTCCAGCTGAGATCGTCGGGCGCCGCGATCGGCACCCGACGATCGCTTGTGCGTGACATCCACCGCATCGCGAGTGTTTTCCAAGTCCCCGTGAGGCAACATCGGAACGGCACCCGTCCACCATCCGATGGAGGTTTGCCGTGGGCCTGCGGATTCCGGAGCACATGCAGTGGACACGACTGGCAGAACGGGTGGCGAAGGTCGCGCCGGCCGGCTTCGCCGGTGACCGGCTGCGCAACCTGTACGAAGGACAGTGGCAGGACGCGGGCGAGCGCTCCCCGATGATCACCCCGGTCGACCAGACCGGCATCGGCCAGCTGTCCAAAGTAGACGAACCGATCGCGCTGAAGGCGGTCGCCGCCGCGCACCAGCAGCACCACGAGTGGGCCAAGGTGCCGCTGGCCGACCGCAAGGCCCGGGTGGGCGCCGCGGTCGAGGCGATGGCCGGGATCCGCGACGACCTCGCCCTGCTGCTGGCCTGGGAGATCGGCAAGCCGTGGCGGCTCGCGTGCGCCGACGTCGACCGCGCCCTCGACGGCGTGCGGTGGTACCTGGAGAACATCGAGGAGATGCTCGCCACCGACGCGCAGGGCCGGCCGTTCGAGCGCACCCCGCTGTCCGGCCCGGTGAGCAACATCGCGAGCTGGAACTACCCGATGTCCGTGCTGGTGCATGCCGAGCTGGTGCAGCTGCTCGCCGGCAACGCGGTCATCGCCAAGACGCCGACCCAGGGTGGCGCGGTCTGCCTGACCGTCGCGCACGCGCTGATGAACGACGCCGGCCTGCCGGTGACGCTGCTCTCCGGCGACGGCTCGAAGCTCTCCGGCGCGCTCGTGCGCTCGATGGAGATCGGCGCGCTCGCGTTCGTCGGCGGGCGGGACAACGGCGGCAAGGTCGCGGCCCAGCTCGTCGACACGGGCAAGCGGCACATGCTCGAGCAGGAGGGCCTGAACTGCTGGGGCATCTGGGAGTTCTCCGACTGGGCGGGCCTCGCCAAGCACCTGAAGAAGGGCTTCGAGTACGCCAAGCAGCGCTGCACGGCCTACCCGCGGTTCGTGGTCCAGCGCGGCCTCGTCGACGCCTTCCTCGCCACGTACCTGCCCGTCGTGCAGTCGATCCGCTTCGGCCACCCGCTCGCCGTCAGCGCCGACGACACCGCCGACCAGACCGCCGACCAGGACAAGCCCGAGCTGCCGCAGCTGGACTTCGGCCCGATGATCTCCGCGACCAAGGCGACCGACCTGCGCAAGCGGGTCGACGAGGCGCTGCACCACGGCGCGGTGCCGCTCTACCGCGGCTCGCTCGACCAGGGCCGGTTCATGCCGGGCCAGGACACGTCCGCCTACGTCGCCCCGACCGCGCTGCTCGCGCCGCCCGGGGCGAGCCGGCTCATGCACGAGGAGCCGTTCGGCCCGGTGGACACGATCGTCGTGGTCGACACGAAGTCCGAGCTGCTGGCGCAGATGAACGCCTCCAACGGCGCGCTCGTCGCGAGCATCGCCTGTGACGACCCCGAGCTCGCGAACGACCTGGCCGAGCACGTGCAGGCGTTCAAGGTCGGCGTGAACAAGCCGCGCTCCCGTGGCGACCGCGCGGAGCCGTTCGGCGGCCGGGGCGGCTCGTGGAAGGGCGCGTTCGTCGGTGGCGTGCACCTCGTGCACGCGGTCACCCAGGGCCCGCAGGACGAGCTGCTGTACGGCAACTTCCCCGACTACAACCGCTACCCGGCGGTGTGACCGCCCCGCGCTAGCGCCGGCGGCGCAGGATCGAGCGCGGGAGGAGCTTCTCCTTCCAGCCCAACGGATCCGTGCGTCGCAGGCCGCGCATCAGGGTGTCGAACGCCGCGCCCAGCCGGGGGTCGGGCTCGGTGCTGCCGCCGTACCAGGAACGCTCCACCTCGCCGACCACCGTGCGCAGGGCCTGCTTGCCCTCGTCGTCCAGCTCGTGCTCGGTGGCCAGGCGGCGAGCGGCCACGCGGACCGTCTCCGTGTCGTTGACCTCCGCGCCCCGGTCGGTCGACTCGGCGAGCACCTCCGCCCACGCGGATGTCGCCGCGTTCGGGCTGTTGCGGTGCACCTCGTACCGCCGCCGCAGCCGCTGGCGCTCCCGGACCAGGCCGGGCGCGCCGGCGACGAGCAGCACCACCGCCAGCGCGGCGAGCCAGAACGACACGATGCCGGCGGCGAACACCAGCGTCAGCGCCCAGCCGGCGGCCGCGACCGGAACCGTCAGCCGGCGCCGCCGGCCCGTCGCCGCGAGCGCGGTCGCGGCGATCGACACCGCGGCGAGCGCGAGGACCGTCAGCCAGGTCCAGCTCGGGGCGCCGTCCTGCGGCGAGCCGTCCCCGCCGGCACCCGCGTTGGTCTGCTGCTGGTCCTCCTTGTTCTTCTCGGGGCCCGCCGATGTGGACGGTGCCTGCGAGTTGCGCGAGGTCTGCTCGGGGTCGTCCTCGGGTCCGGCAACGCCGGAGTCCGTGATGTAGGGCGGGGTGTAGGTCGTGCCGTCGGTCAGCGGGGTCGGGTCGAACATCACCCAGCCCAGCTTCGGGAAGAACACCTCGACCCACGCGTGCGCGTTCTGCGTGGTGATCGACCGGTACCCGCCCGACTGGAACCCGGCGGTGTAGCCCATCGCCACGCGCGCGGGGATGTCGACCGCACGCAGCAGGATCGCCATCGACGACGCGTACTGCTCGCAGAACCCGGCCTTGCTGCGGAACAGGAAGTCGGTCAGCGCTTCCTCGTCGCTGCCGGCCGAGGTCTGCGTGTCGTAGGTGAACCCGTTGCTCGTGTCGAAGTAGTCCTTGATCGCCCTGACCTTGTCGAACGTCGAGCCGCGGCCGCGGACCAGGTCGCGCGCGAGCTGGCGCACCCGCGGCCGGATGTTGTCGTTCCGGAGGTAGCGCGGGTCCACGTCGCTCGCGTTCGCCGGCAGCGCGTCGCGCAGCTGCTGGGCCGTCGGCTGGCTGAGGTCGGCCTCCTCGACGTAGACCGGCAGCGTCTGCTCGTCGGGGGAGAAGAGCATGCCGCCGGACGGGTCGTAGCGGATGTCCCCGGGCAGGTCGCGCATCCGGCGTGGGTTGCCGAACACCGGCGCCCACTTGTCCTTGGAGTTGACCGACTCGATCGAGATGTCGACGGTGTCGGCCGACGGCCCGAAGCTCTCCTGGCCGTCCGGCACCGGCAGCGCGCCGTCCACGGGGACGCCGCGCGGCAGCTCGTCGGCGCCCCGCCAGCCGCCGTTGGCGTCGAAGTCGGCGAGCGTCAGGGCGCGCAGGTAGTGGCCGTCGTCGCCGAGCCCGCGCACCCGGAACAGCTCGACGTTGTCGTCCTGGTCGAGCATGCCCCGCAGCTGGGTGAACGGGTTGAGCCCGAGGCCGCCCTGCCCGCCACCGCCCTGCCCGCCCGGCAGCTGGCCGACGGTCCCGATGAACGTCACCGTCGCGCCGGCGAACAGCGCGATCGCCACCGCGCCGGACACGAGCGCCGCCGGCGAGCCGACGCCACCGCTGGTGCCCTGCACGACCGGCCGGTTGCGCCACTGCTGATGGCGATGGGCGCCGTCGACCGCGAGCAGCGCCGCGAACGAGATCGCGCCGAGCACGAAGGCCCACCAGGGCAGCATCTCGTCGGCCAGCGAGGCCGGCACCGCATAGACGCAGAGCAGCACGAGCCCGCAGGCGGCCGGGGTGCCGGCGGACACCGCGAGCGTGTCGACCAGCACGGCCACCAGCCCGATCGCGATGACGACCAGGCACAGCACGGCCGGTGTCGGGTCGACCGGGGGGACACCGGTGCGCACGACCTCGATAGACGTGCGCAGGACGTCGCCGAGGTCGCCGAGCGCGGTCGGGCCGGGGAACAGGCCCAGCACCCCGCTGTCGGTGAACAGCGCGACGAGCAGGCACAGCAGCGCGAACATCTGGGCGAGGCCGACGACGAGGATCGGCGTGCGCAGCGCGCGCAGGCCGAGCCCGACGGCGGTAACCACGGTTACCGCCACGCCGGCGTACCCCCACCAGCGCAGCCCGTCGATCACGCCGGCCAGCGCGAGCGAGGCGCACAGCGTCGTGACCGCGGCGACCACCGGCGTCACGGTCATCGACCACTGCTGCGAGGTCAGCTCGTTGCCGGTCTGCGGCGGGGGTGGCGGCCCCTGCATCATCGGCGGGGTTACGGTCGGGGCACTCACTGGCCTGCTCCGGAGATCATGGCGTCGTGCCGGGAACCCTGGGTCCGGCAGAGGGTCGCCCAGGTCGCGGTCATCGGCAGGTTCGGGCGGGCGACCGTGACGCCCCAGCCCGCGCCGCGCAGCAGCGCGGCCGCCCCGTCGATGTCGGTGGCCTCGCCGCCCGCCTCCGCGCCCGCGGCGCCCCACGCGGACGTGTCCAGCAGGACCGCGAGGCTGCGGGTGCCGCGGGAGCGCTGGCTGACGAGCTGGCTCAGCGACTCCGGCGTGGAGGCGCCGAGCAGCGCGATCAGCTCCTGGCCGTGGGCCGGGTCGTTGAGCGCGCCGATCTCGTGCTGCGGCGTCACCTGCAGCGCGGCGAGCGCGTCGAGCACGGCGTTGTCGTTGTGCGTGCCGTCGCCGGTGTCGCTGACGATCAGCCGCCCGCTCTCGGTCACCAGCCGGATCCGCTGGCCGTAGCGGTGCAGGTGCAGGCAGACGCTCGCGGCGAACGAGACCGCCCACTCCAGCGAGGAGGCGCTACCGGTGCCGCGGTGCGCGCCGGCCCGGTGGTCGAGCAGCACGGTCGTGCCGCCGCGCCACGGGCGCTCCTCGACGCGCACCATCATCTCGTCGCGCTTGGCCGTGGACCGCCAGTGGACCTTGCGCAGGTCGTCGCCCTGCCGGTACGGGCGGACGATCGCGTCGTCCTCACCCTGCCCGGCGGCGAGCCGCACCGAGCCGTCGTCGCCGGAGCCGAGCCCGGAACCGCCGGGCACGCCGTGCAGCCGGACGATCCGCGGCACGACGATCAGCCGCGAGGTGTGCGCGAGGTCCCGTTCGAACTCGGCCAGCCCGAACGGGTCGGTGATCGTCGCCTTGAGCGGGCCGAGCTGCTGGATGCCACGCAGCATCGGCTGTACCGAGTAGCGCAGCCGCGTGCCGGTGTGCCGGGGCAGGTGCTCGATCAGGAACCGCGGCTTGCCGCCGAGCGAGTACGGCACGCCGTCGGCGACGAGCAGGCCGCCCGTGGGCAGCCGGCCTGTGCT
>NZ_DATBKY010000047.1:0-74762 GCF_036555685.1 Actinophytocola sp.
TCGCTGCCAGGTGCGCTCGACGACGCCGTCGGGGTAGGAGGCGATGAGCAGGATTCCGGCGATCGTCGACAGCACCCCGCTGTACTGGTAGGCCAGGTTGGGCAACCAGAGCCAGCCGCCCGTCCCGTACCGGTCGGCGGCCTCCCGTATCAGGCCTTCGAGCGCCACGTTGACCGCGAGGGAGCTGCCCATCAGCAGCAGCCGCCGCGCCTGCGGGTGCTCGGGGCGCCTGCACACCACCCACACGCTGACCCCGTAGACCGGGGCGACGCCGACCACGAGCCAGGACAGCCCGCCGAGCAGGCCGTCCGCTGACGGGAAGGCCAGCTGGTTCCAGAACGCGACGAGCAGCCCGGCGCCGCCGAGCACGATGCCGGCCACGCGCGCCAACCGGTGCCAGGTGGTCACACGGGAATTGTGACGCTCCGCGATCACCGCGTCCACGGGGCTGGCCACGTCCGCACCCCGCGGTCAGCCCCCAACCCGATCTGCGCCCTGACCACGTTCCGTCACGCCGGTCGGCTACCTAGCGTTGCGAGCCGGAGGTGAGTCCCATGAACGACGCGTCGCCCGCGGCCGCGCGCTGGGCCGTGCTGTCCGGGCTGGCCGGCCTGTTCGCCAACGGCCTGCTGATCCTGTTCTTCGCGCTCGCCCGGCCGTGGGCCCGCGAGGTGTCCGAGTTCGCCTGGCTGGGGCCGGCCAACGACGCGCTGGTCGTGGTGCAGTTCGCGGCGCTGGTCCCGGTGGCCCTCGCCGTGCACGCCCGGCTGGGCGGCCGGCTCGGCCGGAGCGCGACGACCGCCGCGGTGACGGCGATGGTCGCCGCCGTGGCGCTGCAGCTGGCGCTGATCGCCGACGTGGTCGCGTTCGAGGCGCAGGTGTGGGCCGTGCTTGTCTGCTTCGTGGTGGCGTTCGGCTGGGTGCTCGCGGCGAGCCGGGCCGGGCGCGACGTGCTGCCGCGGCCGGCGGTGCGGCTGGGCACGACGGTCGGCACCGGCTTCCTCGCGGCGATCGCGCTCGCCGGTCTCGGGACGCTCCTGCCGCCCGGTCTCGGCCGGTACGCGTTGTGGGGGCTGGCGGGAGTCCTCGGCATGGTGGGCTGGCTGGGGTTCCCGGTGTGGCCGTTGCTGCTGGCCCGGGTGCCGGCCGCGCGATCGATGGCGGTGGTGAGATGAGTGCGACGGCTGCCGTCCCGGCGCCTCCGGTCGTGACCGTTCCGGCCGGACCGCGGCGCACGCTGACGGCCTTGCGGGTGCTGGCCGTGCTGCACTCGCTGTCCATCATCGCGCAGCCGACGTTCGCCGGGATGTACCTGGACGGTGACGTCGACGCGCTCACGCTCCACGAGATCAACGGGATGGTCCTCGCCGCGCTGGGCCTGGCGCAGCTCGCGGCGGCGATCGTCTACGTGTCGGCCGGGCGCGGGCGGGCGTGGCCGCTGTGGGCGTCGCTGGGGCTGGTGCTGGCCGAGCAGGTGCAGTCGGGGCTGGGGTACTCGTCGCTGGTCGCGATCCACATCCCGCTCGGGGTGTCGATCATCGCGATGCAGATCCTGCTGACCGTGTGGCTGTTCCGGGCGTCCGCGCGGCGCACCCGGGGGTCGTCATGACGTTGTCGCGGCGCGGGTTCCTCGGTGTGGCGGGCCTGTCGGTGCTCGGGGCGGCGAGCCTGGGCTCGCTGGTGCTGCCCGGCGCGGCGGGGCAGACGGCGGAGCTGATGCGCAGCCGGGCGCGGCTGCCGGAGCCGTTCACCGTGCCGCTGCCGATCCCGCCGGTGGCCCGCCCGGTGCGCTCGGACGCGTCCGCGGACTACTACGCGATCACGCAGCGGGAGGCGTCGGTGGAGATCCTGCCGGGGCTGCGGACGCGGATCATGGGCTACGACGGGATGTTCCCGGGCCCGACGATCGTGAGCCACAGTGGACGGCGGACGGTCGTGACGCATCGCAACGAGCTGCCGGTGCCGAGCGTGGTGCACCTGCACGGCGGCCACACGCCGGCGTCGAGCGACGGGTTCCCGACCGATGTCCTCGTGCCACCGGACTGGGACATGGCGCACGGGATGGGCGGCAAGGTCACCGTCGGGCAGCAGGACTACGTGTACCCGTGCGCGCAGCGGGCCGCGACGCTGTGGTACCACGACCACCGGATGGACTTCACCGGCCCAGCCGTCTACAGAGGACTGGCCGGCTTCCACCTGATTCGCGACGACGAGGAGTCCGCGTTGCCGCTGCCCCGCGGGGAGCGGGACATCCCGTTGATGATCACGGACCGGTCGTTCGACGAGGATGGCTCCTTCCTTTACCCCGCGAGGGATGCCACGATGCGGGTGCTGCCGGGTGTCGAGGACGACTACATGGAGGGCGTGCTCGGCGACGTGCTGCTGGTGAACGGCGCGCCGTGGCCGGAGCTGGCGGTCGAGGCGGCGCGGTACCGGCTGCGGATCCTGAACGCGTCGAACGCGCGGCGCTACCGGCTGTCGGTGCCGGGCGTGCCGTTCGTCCACATCGGAGCCGACGGCGGGCTGCTGGCCCGGCCGGCGACGCTGGACACGCTGACGATCGCCCCGGGCGAGCGGTTCGACGTGGTGCTGGACTTCTCCGGCCAGCGGCCCGGCACTTCGCTGACGCTCCAAAATGGACTGGGCAGCGGCCCGACGGCGTCCGTGCTGCGGTTCCGGGTCACCCGCCGCGGGCCGGACGACAGCCGGGTACCGGCGCGCCTGTCGTCGGTGCCGCGGCTGGACCCGGCCCGCGCGGTGCGCACGCGGGAGTGGCGGTTCACCCGCGGGGAGCTCGGCGACCACAAGGGCTGGCTGATCAACGACGCCTCGTTCGACGCCGGGCGGATCGACGCGGACGTGTCACTGGGGGAGCTGGAGGTGTGGCGCATCGTGAGCGACCTGCACCATCCGGTCCACGTGCACCTCGACCCGTTTCAGGTGCTGTCCCGGCAGGGCGAGCCGCCGCGCCCCGAGGACGCGGGCTGGAAGGACACGGTCGACGTCCTGCCGAACGAGTACGTGGACGTGGCCGTGCGGTTCACCGACTACGCGGGCAAGTACCCGCTGCACTGCCACAACCTGGAGCACGAGGACATGGCGATGATGGCGACGTTCCGGACGTCGTGAGCGACCTTGCGAGCGAACCACGTGCGCTACTCGCCGCGCATCTGGCGGCGGATCTCCTCGAGCTTGTCGCGCCCGGCGCGTTCACGGGCCTCGAACTGGTCCTCGACGGCCTTGCCCTCCGGGGTCTCGCCGGCCAGCTCCTGCGAGCCTATCGACGTGGCGACCCGGTTCTCGATGCGGTCGCGGACGTAGTCGAACGTCGGCACGCCCGCCTGGTTATAGTCGCTCGGCGGCACCTGGGGGAGCGGCTTGTCGAGCGCGGTGCCGTCCTCGACGATCTCGCCGTCGATCGGTTCGTCCGTGGCTGCCATGCCACCATTGTGCCCCGCTGAGCGACCCGCGCGAACGCGGCCGCCGGAGGTGTCGGGGCAGGTCAGGCGGAGCGGTCCGTGGCGTTGCGGCGCACGGCGAGCTCGTCCTCGGCGGCCCAGTGGCGGCGGCTGTAGTCGTGGATCCCGGTGACCAGGCGGGCCACATCCTGCTGCGGGCGGACCACGAGGCGCAGGTACTGCTTGCTCATGCCGAGCTTGTTGCCGCACTCGCGGATGAAGACCTGGTGCTCGTTGACGAGGTAGTCGCGCAGGTCGGAGCCGTCGACGCCGGCGGACAGCTTCACCAGCAGGAAGTTCGCCTGCGAGGTGAACACGGTCAGCTCCGGCAGCTGCGCGAGCTGCATGGCCATGCTGTACCGGTCGCGCGCGAGCAGCTGCAGGCTGCGGTGGTACTCCGCGCCGTGGTCGCGGAGCATGAACACGATCGTCTCGGCGAGGGAGTTGAGGTTCCACTTCGGCAGCGTCCGGCGCATCTTGCCGGCGAGGCCGGGGTTGGCGACGAGGTAGCCGAACCGGATGCCGTGCAGGCCGAAGTTCTTGCCGAGGCTCTTGAGCACGACGACGTTGGGCCGGATCGCGGCCTCGTTCGCCACCGAGGGCTCGCGCTCGACCTCGACGAAGTCGATGAACGACTCGTCGATCACGACCAGGTCGAGGTCGGCGAGCTCGTCCATGAAGCGGATGACGTCACGGCGGGAGACGTACCCGCCGTCGGGGTTGTTGGGGTTGCAGAGCACGGCCACGCGCGAGCGTCTGGCCCGGATGAAGCGGATGTACTCGTCGACGTTGAGCTGGAAGCAGTCGGCCTCGCGCAGCGGGAACATGTCGACGCGCTTGCCGGTCTCGAGTGGCTGGTCGGTCCAGCGGCCGAAGGTGGGGATCGGGATGGCGACGCTGTCGTGGACCCAGAGGTGGTCCATCCACGTGATGAGCTCGGTGGACCCGTTCGACATGGCGATCGTCGCGGGGTTGAGCCCGACCACGCGGGCGAGCTGGCCGGTGATCGTGTCCGCGTCGCTGGGGTAGAACTTCAGCACGGTCTCGAGGTTCGCGGCGAGCGCGTCGAACATCTCGGGCGTGGGGAAGTACGGGTTGCAGGGGATGCAGAAGTCCACCAGCTGCCGGCCGTGCTCGCCCATCCGCCGGGCGAGCTCGAAGTACGAGGGGCTGTGTGCGGACTGCTGGAACAGCCCTGCATCCACGCTGTTGCCCACGCGATCACGTCCGTTCTCTCGGTTTCACCACCACCCCATACGTACGGAACCGGCCAAGAGTTCACAAACAGGTAACGGCGCCACTCCGGGGCACTTGTGGCGAGCAGCCGGACAGTCCGACTCGGCATCCGTCCCCTCGTGTGCCGCGCTGGGGTGTCTCACATGCCGATATGGGCATATGATGGCGCCATGGCACGAGCGGCGACGACCTCGGACGCGTTCAACGCGATCGCCGAACCGCAGCGACGGGAGATCCTGGTGCTGCTGCGGGGCGGCGAGCGGCCGGTGACCGGCCTGGCGCGAGACCTGGGAATGACCCAGCCGCAGGCCTCCAAGCACCTGCGGGTCCTCCGGGAGGTCGGTCTCGTGCGGGTCCGCGGGGCGGGCAAGCAGCGGCTGTACGGCCTGGACGCCCGCGGGCTGCGGCCGGTCCACGAGTGGGTGGGCGGTTTCGAGCGGTTCTGGAACGAGAGCTTCGACCGGCTGGACGAGTACGTGCGGGAGTTGACGCAGGCAAGGCAGGAGGGCCCACGCGATGGCGACGACCGGTAGCGGCGGCGAGCCCGCGCACGCGACCGCGGACCGCGAGGTCGTGGTCTCCCGGGTGATCGGCGCCCCGCGGGAGCTGGTGTTCGAGGCGTTCACGCGAGTCCGGCACCTGTCGCGGTGGTGGGGACCGGAAGGGTTCACGACGACGACGCGGTCCTTCGAGTTCCGCGCGGGCGGGGACTGGGACTTCGTGATGCACGGGCCGGACGGGACCGACTACCAGGAGTGGGTCACCTGGACGGAGATCGTGCCGCCGGAGCGGATCGCGCTGGTGCACGGCGAGTCCCGCGACGACCCGAACGCCTTCGAGTCCGTCCTGACTTTCGAGCCGGCCGGCGAGCAGACCCGGATCGTGATGCGCGCGGTGTTCCCCACCAAGGAACTCCGCGACGAGGCGGTGGAGAACTACCACGCGATCGAGGGCGGCGAGCAGACCCTGCGCAACCTGGCGGCCTACGTCGCCGAACTCACCGGGACCCAGACCGCACCGAAGGGAGCGGAGGGCTGATGGCCGGGAAGGTGTTCTTCAGCGTGACGATGTCGCTCGACGGCTTCATGGCGCCGGAGGCCGTGCCCGTCGAGCACGTCTTCTCGCCCGAGGGTCGGACCGACCCGAGGGCCCGGCGCTGGATGACGAAGTGGTCGCAGCTGCAGGCGTGGCTGTTCCCGCAGCGGTGGTTCCGGGAGAACCTCAAGCTCGGCGAGGGCGGCGAAGAAGGACTCGACAACGACATCGCACGGGCGACGTACGAGCGCACCGGCGTGAGCGTCATGGGCAAGCGGATGTTCGACGGCGGCGAGCTGGCATGGCCGGACGAGGCGCCGTTCCACACCCCGGTGTTCGTCGTCACCCACACCAGGCGTGGCCCGTGGGAGCGGCCGGGTGGCACCACCTTCCACTTCGTCAACGACGGCATCTCGAGCGCCCTCGACCAGGCTCGCGAGGCCGCCGGCGACCGTGACGTGCGCATCGCCGGCGGCGCCGAGACGATCCAGGAGTACCTGGACAGCGGCCTGATCGACGAGTTCTCGATCACCCTCGCGCCCGTGCTGTTCGGCACCGGCATCCGCCTGTTCGACCGCGTGGACCCCGACCGCCTCGCGCTGGACCAGGTCCGCGCGGACGCATCGGCGCGGGTGACCCACCTGACCTACACCGTCGGGCACCGGTAGCCCGCGGTCCCGCGTCGCCGTCGCGGCGCCGGGCGTCAGCTGCCGAACCTGGCCAGGCGCGCCTGCATGTCCGGATAGGGCGTGGCCGCGGGCGCCGGCCGGCCGTCGCGGATGGCGGCGGCCACCGCGACCGCGGTGTCGATGGCCGCCCGGTACGGCAGCGAGCCCGTGCTGACGCGCCGCGCGCCGAGCCCGGCAAGCTCGTCCAGCGGGAGCACCGGCAGCACGTTGACCGGCACGGGGACCGCCCGGGTGAGCTCGCGGAGGGCGTCCCGGCCGATCGCGCCCGGCACGAAGACACCGTCCGCGCCCGCGTCCACGTAGGACAAAGCGCGCTCCAGGGTGGCCGGGATGTCCTGGCCGAACCAGTACGTGTCGACGCGCGCGTTCACGAACACGTCCGGGTCGCGCTCCTTGACCGCCGCCACCTTCGCGGCATGCACCCGCGGATCGACCAGCATCCCGGCCGTGCTGTCCTCGAGGTTGACGCCGGCGACGCCGAGCCCGGCGACGTAATCGGCCACCTCGGCCGGGTCGTCGGAGTACCCGTCCTCGACGTCGGCCGTGATGAAGCACGGCAGCGCCACCAGCCGCGCCACGAGCGCCCGCGTCTCCGCTCGCGCGGACCGGCTCCCGTCGGTGTGCCCGGCGCTCGCCCCGACGCCGAAGCTCGTCGTGCCGATCGCCGGGTAGCCGGCCTCGAGGAAGGCCAGCGCCGAGCCCACGTCCCAGGCGTTGGGCAGCACCAGCGGCCGCTCGCCGTAGTGCAGGTCACGGAAGCTCATGTCTGTTCCGCCTCCCCGGAATCAGCCCTGGGTCACGCAGAACCGGGTTGCCCTCGCTCCAGAAGGCCATCGCCCGCCGGACGTCCGTCGCGCCGAGCACCACCGATCCGACTCCCATGCGCACTGTGTAGCACCCGGGTACGACATCCGACCTCGGCGCCGAGCGTCATCGGTCGGTGGCGGCGAGCACCCGGGACAGCGCCTTGTGCAGCGACTCCAGCTCCGCCAGCGACATGCCGAGGGTCTCGACCACCTCGTAGGGGATCTTCTCGGCCTCCGCGCGCAGGGCGCGGCCGGCCTCGGTGAGCTCGACCTCGAGCTGCCGCTCGTCCGCGCGGGCCCGGCGGCGCGTGACGTAGCCGAGCGCCTCGAGCCGCTTGAGCATGGGGGAGAGGGTGGCCGGTTCGTGGCGCAGTGTCCGGCCCAGCTCGCCGACCGAGCGCGGCGAGGACTCCCAGAGCGCCAGCAGCACCAGGTACTGCGGGTGGGTCAGCCCGTGCGGTTCCAGCAGCGGCCGGTAGATCGCGATCACGCTGCGCGAGGCGACCGAGAGCGCGAAGCACACCTGCCGGTCGAGCGCGAGCGGGTCGGGGCCGAGGTCCATGATGCTTATCACCCTAATAGTTAGCGTACTAAATGTTAGTGTACCGGCATGTCACGACGACCGAACGCGTTCCAGTGGCTCTGGTACACATTCGGCGGGCGGCTCCCCGCCGGGCTGCACGACTGGGTCCTGCGCGACGTCACCGCCCGCACGTGGGTGTGGCGCCACGTGGCCCGGATGTCCGTCCTGGTGGCCCCGCTTGCGGCGGCCTGCCTGCTGGTGCCCGGCCCGCTGGGGCTGCGCGCGGCGATGGCGCTGCTGGTGGTGATCGTCGGCGCGTACTTCTCGCTGTCGTACGTCGAGGAGAGCAGCGACATGCGCGCAGTCAAGCACGGCCACGCCCAGGGCGCGGCGAAGGCGGTTCGCGACGCGCGCAATGAGTCGGCGGAGGCGCGCATCCGGGCGCGGTACGACGCCAACTTCCGCTGATGGTCAGATGAACAGCGCGATCAGGCCGTAGAAGATCGCGGCGACCGTCCCGGCGGCGGGGGCGGTCAGCACCCAGCCGATCGCGATGTCGCCGGCCACCGACCAGCGCACGGCGGAGCGACGCCGGGTCGCGCCCGCGCCCATGATCGCCGAGGTGACCACGTGGGTCGTGGACACCGGCGCGGCGAACACGAACGCCGTCGTGTACAGCACGGCCGTCGCGGAGATCTCGGCCGCGAACCCGTGCGCGGGCGTCAGGTTGAAGATCCGCCTGCCGAGCGTGCGCATGATCCGCAGGCCGCCGGACCAGGTGCCGGCCGCGAGCGCCGAGGCGCACAGCAGGATCACCCAGAACGGCACCGTGTAGTCGTCCTGGTAGCCGGTGAGCACGAGCGCCAGCACGATCACCCCCATGCTCTTCTGCGCGTCCTGCAGGCCGTGGCCGAACGCGAGCGCCGACGCCGACCCCAGCTGCGCGCGGCGCAGCACCCGGCCGACGCGATGCGCGTTCATCCGCCGGAATGCCCACATCAGCCCGACCATCGTCAGGTAGCCGAGTGTCAGGCCGACGATCGGGGAGACGACCATCGGGATCGCGACCTTGGTGACCACGCCCATCCACTGCACCGACGTGGACGAGGCCAGCGCCGCACCCACGAGCCCGCCGATAAGCGCGTGCGAGGACGAGGACGGCAGCCCGAAGTACCAGGTCGTGATGTTCCACAGGATCGCGCCCAGCAGCGCCGCGGCGACCACCGTCAGCCCGCCCGTGTCATGGGGCGTGGCGATGACGCCCTTCGCGACGGTGACCGCGACCCCCGTGCCGGCGAGCGCGCCGAGCAGGTTCATCACCGCGGCCACCGCGAGCGCGCCACGCAGCGAGAGGGCACCGGTGGACACCGCGCTCGCGACCGCGTTGGCCGCGTCGTGGAAACCGTTCGTGAAGTCGAACCAGGTGACCAGCAGGATGATGAGGATGAGCCCGAGGAGCTCCACCGGTCAGGACTCTTTCACCGCGATGGCGTGCACGACGTCCGCGACGTGCTCGAACGCGTCGGCCGCCGACTCGAGCTGGTCGATGATCTCCTTGAGCTTCATCACGGTCAGCGTGTCGAACTCGCCGCTGAACAGCTTGGACAGCAGCCGCCGGTAGACCTGGTCGGCGTCGTTCTCCAGCTCGTTGGTCTTGACCCAGTAGTCGTCCAGGTTCTGCAGCGTCGCCAGGCGCGGCATCGCCTTCGCGGTCAGCCGCGCCATCTCGTCGAGGATGTCGACCTGTGCGCGCATGCCGTCGGGCAGGATCTCCGGGGCGTAGAGCGCCGCGAGGTCGACCGCGGCGTCGATGAAGTCGATGACGTCGTCGAGCCGCACCGCGAGCCGGTAGATGTCCTCGCGGTCGAACGGCGTGATGAACGAGCGGTTCAGGTGCTCGAAGATCTCGTGCGTCGCGTCGTCGCCCGCGTGCTCGCACTCGTGCATCCGCTTGGCCAGCTCGGGCCACGCCTCGGCCGGGGCGGACGCGAACTCGCGCAGCACCGCCACGGCGGCGACCACGTTCGTGCCTGCGACGCTGAAAAGCTCGAAGAACCGGGTGTTGCGCGGTTTGAGACGCAAGCGCATCGAACGTTCCCCTCCACGGTGTGCGTGGAGTATGGCCGTACGTCATCTGTGCGAAACCTCGGGTCCTCCCTACCTTCGTCTGGTGGCGGCATGGCCGGCCGCGCGGTGTGCCCACGGGGAGTGAACAGGGCACGCCGTACGCTGATCTGGTGGTCGCACCCGCTGTCTCGCCGGAGTCGTCGCCGGATTCCCCGGACTCGTCCGGCATTCCGGAGCCTCCCGGCAAACCGGACCGGCCGCCGCGCTGGCACGTCCTGGTCCGGACGCTCGCGGCCGCGGCGGCCGGGGTGCTGCTCTACCTCAGCGGTCCGCCGCGCACGCTCTGGTGGCTCGCGCCGATCGCGTTCGCGGTCCTCGGTTGGGTGCTGGCCGGACGCCGCGCGCGGGCCGGGTTCGGCTACGCGCTCTGCTTCGGGCTCGGCTACCTCGTCCCGCTGCTCGCGTGGACCGGCGAGTTCGTCGGGCTCGTCGCGTGGCTGCCGCTCGCGCTCGCCGAAGCCGTGCTCGTGGCGCTGTCCGGCGCGGCCATCGCGGTCGCCACCGTGCTCCCGGCCTGGCCGGTGTGGGCCGCGCTGCTGTGGGTCGCGGGCGAGGCGCTGCGGTCGGTCTTCCCGTTCGGCGGCTTCCCTTGGGGCAACATCGCCTTCACCCAGCCCGAGGGCAGCTACCTGCCGCTGGCGGCGGTCGGCGGCACCCCGCTGATCGCGTTGGCCGTGACGCTGACCGGGTTCGGCCTCGCCGCGCTCGCCCGCCGGCTGGTGCGCCGCGAGCTGGGCGTTCGGCGGCTCGTCACGCCCGTGCTCGCCACGGTCGTGCCCGTCGCCGCCGCGTTCGGCGCGCTGCCGCTCGTCGGCACCGACGCCAACGACGGCGAGGCGACGGTCGCCGTCGTGCAGGGCAACGTGCCCCGCGCCGGCCTCGACTTCAACGCCCAGCGTCGCGCCGTGCTGGACAACCACGTCGCCCGCACCGTGCGGCTCGCCGACGACATCGCCGCCGGCCGCGAGCCCCAGCCCGACCTCGTGATCTGGCCGGAGAACTCCTCGGACATCGACCCCTTCCGCAACCCCGACGCATACGCCGGCATCGAGCGCGCCGCCAAGGCCGTCAAGGCGCCGATCGCGGTCGGTTCCGTGCTGGTCGGCGACGACGGCCTGCCGCGCAACACGATGCTGCTGTGGGATCCCGAGCGCGGACCGGTGAACCAGTACACGAAGCGCCAGCTGCAGCCGTTCGGCGAGACGATGCCGTTCCGCTCGTTCTTCCGCCTGTTCACCTCGACCGTCGACCGGGCCGGCCGGTTCGTCCCCGGCGACAAGGCGACGATCTTCGACATGGCCGGCGCCCGGATCGGGCTCGCCACCTGCTACGAGGTCGCGTTCGACGGCGTCGTGCGCGACTCCGCGCGGGGCTCGAACCTCCTCGCGGTGCCAACGAACAACGCCACCTTCGGGTACACCGAGATGACCTACCAGCAGCTCGCCATGGACCGCGTCCGCGCCGTCGAGCACGGCCGCGAGGTGGCTGTCGCGGCGACGAGCGGGGTCAGCGCGTTCGTGCGGCCCGACGGCTCGGTGAGCCGGCAGACCGGCCTGTTCACCGACGCGGCCCTGGTCGAGCGGGTGCCGCTGCGGTCAACGACTACGCTGTCCGATCGACTCGGGTCGAGCACGGAGTGGGTCCTCACGATCCTCGGGCTCGGCGCGCTCGCGGCCGCGGTCGTCGTGCGGCGGCGCCGGCCAGTCAGCAAGTAGACCGATGAAGCCGGCGTGCAGGGGCGCCGACGAGGAGGAGAACGACGTATGGCGGACCAGCTCGAGCCGGTGCTGGTGGTGATCCCGACCTACAACGAGCGGGACAACATCGAGTCGATCGTGACCCGGCTGCACGCGGCCCTGCCGAAGGCGCACGTCCTCGTCGTCGACGACGGCAGCCCGGACGGCACCGGCGAGATCGCCGACGAGATGGCGAAGAACGACGCCGACGGCCGGGTGCACGTCCTGCACCGCACGGAGAAGAACGGCCTCGGCGCGGCGTACGTGGCCGGGTTCCGGTGGGGGCTGGACCGCGACTACGCGGTGCTGGTGGAGATGGACGCCGACGGCTCGCACGCGCCGGAGGACCTGCCGCGCATCCTCGACGCCCTGACCGACGCCGACCTCGCGATCGGCTCCCGGTACGTGCCCGGCGGCAAGGTCGTCAACTGGCCGTTCCGCCGGTACTTCCTGTCCTGGGGGGCGAACGTCTACTCGCGTGTCGCGCTGGGCGCCAAGGTCAAGGACATCACGGGTGGTTTCCGCGCCTACCGGCGGGCGGCGCTGGAGAAGATCCGCATCGACAACGTGGCCTCGCAGGGCTACTGCTTCCAGATCGACCTCGGCTGGCGCACGATCGAGGCCGGGTTCACGGTCGTCGAGGTGCCGATCACGTTCACCGAGCGGGTGCACGGGCAGTCGAAGATGTCTGGCGACATCATCCGGGAGGCGTTGATCCGGGTGACCAAGTGGGGCCTGCGGCGGCGTGGTAACCAGGTTCGCGGCCTGTTCCGGCGCGGCGTATGACGCACGTCGTCGAGGGGGAGTGGCTCTGGGGCGACGACCTGGACGCCGTCGTCGCCGCGCCGAACTCGCATCGCGTGGTGTTCGAGAACGAGCACGTGCGCGTGCTGGAGGTGACCCTGGAGCCGGGCGTCCACGAGCCGGAGCACACGCACCGCTGGCCGAGCGTGATGATGACCGACGGCCGCGCGCGGATCCGCTACTACATCGGCGACGAGGTCACGTTCGAGTCACCGGATCCCTTGCCGCCGCGGGACGCGCTCACGGGGTCGTGGACGCCGCCCGAGGGGCCGCACTCGGTGGAGAACATCGACACGGTTCGCATGCACGCGATCCGGGTGGAGTTCAAGTCGGTCTGACTCGCCCAGGCTCGTTCGCCGGATCGGATTCGCCGGATCGGGCACGACGCCGACGTGCCCGGCTGTCAAAAGCCGAATGCCACGTCGGGACGGGCGGGTCCCTTCGTGGCATTCGGCGTTTGCAGGTAAGCCGCGGGAGGGCTTACGCGGAACGGCTCCTGCGGACCTTCAGCTCCTGCAGGCGCTCGTCGAGCAGGTCCTCCAGCTCCGGAATCGTGCGCCGCTCGAGCAACATGTCCCAGTGCGTACGCGGTGGCTTGACCTTCTTGGCCTCGGGCTCGGTGCCGTCGATCAGCTTCGAGGCGGTACCGTGCAGGCGGCATTCCCACACCGCCGGGACCTCGGCGTCGTCCGAGAACGGGACCTCGAACTCGTGGTCCTTCGGGCACGCGTAGCGGATCGTGCGGCGTGGGGCCAGATCGTGGTTACGATCGGTCTCGTAGCTGACCGCGCCAAGTCGGCTTCCACGGAGTACACGGTCGGCCATCGTGACGTCCTTTCGTTAGGTTCGAGGCTCCCGGCTCGAACCAGGGTGGTGCTCACCAAGAGCAACGTCTTCGCGTGCCATTTCGTTCCCGCCTGCCACACGCGGTTGCTCAGGGTGATCTCCGGCTTCCCCGCACCTCAAGTTTCCACTGTGAAGACCACCCTTAAACATGTTCGTGACGCACCTGTCTCAGGATTGGGTCAAGCATCACCCATCTGGTCGAGAGTGCTGCGCCTGATGGGCCCTTAGGCGAGACTGAGCTGTCCCTGGGCGGCGACCGTGGGGCCGAGATCGCCGATGCGGAAATGCCGCCGGCAGAGGACTTGATAACGCACGGTAGCCGTCATGGCGGAATGTGGAGACTCACGTTCCGTGTCGGCCACGAGCACCGTGTCGCCGGCCCGGATCACCTCGCCGTCGACCACCCGGGCGTTGAACCGCGCCGGCAGCCCGCACCAGCACAGCACGTCGACCTGCACCGGTTCCAGTTCGTCTGCCAGCTCGAACAACCGGCGCGAGCCCGGGAACAGGTGGCTGCGGAAGTCCGTCGCGATGCCGAAGCAGTACACGTCCACCTGCACGTCGTCGGCCAGCTCGGCGAGCTGGTCGACCTGCTCCGGCGCGAGGAACTGGGCCTCGTCGACGATCAGGTAGTCGACCCGCACGCCCTCCGCCCACCGCGCGCGGACCAGGTCGCGGACGTCGATGCCGGCGTGCACCTCGATGGCCGTGCGGGTGATACCGATCCGGCTCGTGATCTGCGCCTTGCCGGACCGGTCGTGGTGCACCAGCAGCAGGCCTCGGCGGCCCTGCCGCGCCTGGTTGTGATCCACCTGCAGCGCGAGCGTCGACTTACCGCAGTCCATCGGCCCGTAGTAGAACCGCAGGTGCCCGACCACCGGGACGGCCCGGCGCGACCCCGCGGCGGGCACCGCGGACAGCGCGTCGGTCGGGTCGGTCAGATCGGAAAGATTCCGGGGCATCGGCTCCACGAGCCGCCACCCTATCGACCGCCGCGGCTACAGGACTGCGGGCTCCGGGTTGCCCACCGCCTGGATCGCCCTGCGCACCGGCACGAAGAACATCAACACCAGGCCGACGAAGAAGAAGATCACCAGTGAGATGATCGCCGGCCGGTACGAGCCGGTGGCCCCGGCCATGAACGCGAACAGCGCCGGGCCCATCCAGGAGGTCGCCCGCTCGCCGATCTCGTAGATCGAGAAGTACTGCGCCTCCTTGCCCTGCGGCACCATCTGGCTGAACAGCGACCGGGACAGCGCGTTCGTGCCGCCGAGCACCAGGCCGATGCCCACCGCGAGCAGGTAGAACTGGATCGCCTGGCCGGCCTGCACGAAGTACGCGAACGTGATGACGACGACCCAGACCACCAGGCTGCACATGATCGTGCGCTTGGCGCCGAGCCGGCGGGCGACGACGCCGTGCAGCACGCCGCCGAAGAAAGCCACGAACTGCACGATGAGGATCGTGCCGATCAGCACCGTGTCGGAGAAGTGCAGCTCCTCGCTGCCGTACTGCGCGGACACGTTGGCCACCGTCGAGATGCCGTCGGTGTAGATCAGGTACGTGCCGAGGAAGGCGAGCGTCAGCGGGTACGCGCGGGCCAGCTTGATCGTGGACGCGAGCTCGCGGAAGCCGCCGCCGAGCACGCCGGTGCCGTGCTCGGCGCCGTGCGGGCGCTGGTGGTTGCGCAGCCGGCGCAGCGGGATCAGCGTGAACCCGGCCCACCACAGGCCGGACATCAGGAAGGCGATCTGCGCGGCGTTGCCCTCGGTCAGGCCGAGCGAGTCGTGCGCGAGGTAGATCGCGAGCTGCAACAGCAACGCGCAGCCGCTGCCGAGGTAGCCGAACGCCCAGCCGCGGGTGGACAGCGCGTCGCGCTCGTCGGCGGTCGCGATGTCGGGGATGAACGAGTAGTAGATGACCACCGACGTGCCGAAGCCGATGTTGCCGAGGACGAACAGGACGACGCCGAGCTGCCAGTCGGTGCCGCTCACCAGCGACATGAGCGCGGTCGCCCCCGCGCCGCCGAAGGCGAAGATCGCGAGCATGCGCTTCTTGTTCTGCGTCCGGTCGGCGATCGCGCCCATCAGCGGGACGATCAGCACCTGGATCACGGTCGCCACGGCCAGCAGGTAGCCCCACAGCGAGCCGGCCTGGAAATGCCAGCCGAACGCGTCGATCTGGCAGTTGACCAGCTTGTTCGCGCTGCCGTCGGCATCTTCCGGGCACGGGTTCGGGCCGTTGGTCGCGGTGTCCGCGATCGCGGCCTCGGCGGCCACCGCGGTGAGGTACAGCGCGCCGAACACGGTGATCACGGAGGTCGGGAACACCGAGTTGGCCCAGTCGTAGAACACCCAGCCGCGCTGTTCGCGGCGCCGGTCGGGCGCGTTGCCGACCGCCTCCTCGTCACCCACGACGCTCATCGCATCTTCCTCCGTCCCGGAACTGGCACGGGACCTTAGCGGTCGGCGAAGCACCGGTGATCGACTCGTGTGAGGTGATGCCAAACGGTGCTCTGCCGGCCGGGGAATGTTCGGCGTGTCGCTACCGAGTGCGACCGAAGAGGCGTGCGATGCTGATGAGTTGAAAGTTGCAGTTGTGACTTCTGTGAAAGATGTTTACCGTCGGCAGGCATGAACGGAAGACGCATGCTTGTCCGTTCCCTGCTGATCACCCTTCTGACGGCGATTGCCGCCTTCGGCGTGCAGGCCGTCCTCACCAACCCGGCGGCGGCCGACCCGCCCGCCGGCTCCTGGGCCCGGCTGCGGATGTGCGAATCCAGCGGCCGCTACGACGTCGCCGCCGCCCACGGCCACTACGGCGCCTACCAGTTCGACCTGCCGACGTGGCGCAGCGTCGGCGGCACGGGCTACCCGCACCGGGCCAGCCCGCGCGAGCAGGACTATCGCGCGCTCTACCTGTACCGGATGCGTGGCTGGCAGCCGTGGACCTGCGCCCGCATGCTCGGCCTGCGTGAGGACGCCTCGGCCCGCAGCAAGCGCGTGCCGACCTGGGCCGAGGCCGCCTACATCGGCAGCGGACACGCGCCGCCGCCGTCCGGCATGCCCGCGTGGCCGGGCAAGGTCTACGCCTACGGCGACTGCGACGCCCCGCTGCGGATCTGGCAGCTGCGGATGAACAGGTTCGGCTACGACTTCCAGGGCACCGGCTGCTACTACGCCGAGACCCGCGCGGCCGTACTCGCCCTGCAGCGCGCCAACGGCATCAAGACCTCCGGCCGCCTCGGGCCGAAGACGTGGCGCGCCGCCTGGAAGGGGAAGCCACCGGCATGAGTGCCGGGCGGCCCGTCCACGACAGCGGACCGCCCGGCGCCGCTACCGGTTGGCCTTCCCGTTCGAGCCGGCGTAGCGGCGGCCGAGCCAGACCGCGAAGCCGACCGTCGCCAGGCCCGCGAGCGCGACCACGGGCCACGGGAGCGACACGCCCGGCTCGTCCACAGTGGCCTGACTCTTCGTCGCCACCCGCGGCGCGGTCGTGGGCTCGACCACCGCGGGCACCCCGCCGGGCGCGGCACCTGCCGCGTCCGGCGCGGCTGGCGGGAACGACGGGTGGACGTCGCCCCACCCGTACGGCGCGCGCTCCTTCATCTCGCTCGGCGCGACGTGGACCGGCCCCGGCACGGTCACGGTCGCGACGAGCGGGTCGGTCATGAGCACCTCGTGGTCCGACCCGATCGTCCAGTCGCCGGCGAACGGGAACACGACCTCCGCGAAGTAGTGCCCGCGCGTCCTGGCGGGCGTCCCGGCGAAGGTCACCTTCGTGCCGTTCTTCGACGTGGCCACGAGCGCGGTCGGCCCGAGGTCACCGCCCAGGTACGGGTAGGACCCGTGCTGCAGGATCCAGTACCCGAAGGTGTACGTCACGCCCGGCTCGATGCGCGCGGGCGGCGGGTCGAGCAGCGTCTCCTCCCAGTTGCCGGCCTGCGCGGCCGACGTCACGAAGAGCCCACTGGTCAGCACGAGGACCAGCACCACGAGGATCCTTCTCATGCCCTGACTACACCGCGCGGCCCGGCGCGGTTCCGGTGGAACCCGCCGCGGCCCGGCGGTGTACCAGGTGTGGTCGAGGAGGACGCCCACGGACAACGAGACGACCGACGGGCCGGCAGACGCCGAGGCAGTGGCCCGGACCCGCGCCGGCGAGCAGGACGCGTACGCGATCCTGGTCGCCCGGTACGGCGCGCTCGCACACCGGACCGCCCACCTGCTCGGCGCCGGCGCCGACACCGAGGACGTCGTGCAGGAGGCGTTCGTGAAGGCGTACCGCTCGCTCGGCTCGTTCCGCGAGGGTGCGTCGTTCCGGCCGTGGCTGCTGCGCATCGTCGCCAACGAGACCAGCAACGCCCGCCGCGGCTACCGGCGCCGCCACGCGCTGGAGCTGCGGCTCGCCGAGCCGGACGTGGAACCCGTCGAGCCGGAGCGCGCCGCGGTCGCCGCCGACGACCGGGCCCGGCTGCTGGCCGCGGTCAACCGGCTGTCCTACCGGGACCGTCAGGTGCTGACCTGCCGGTACTTCCTCGACCTGAGCGAGGCCGAGACGGCGGAGGTGCTCGCCTGGCCGCGCGGCTCGGTGAAGTCGCGCCTGTCCCGGGCGATCGTCAAACTGCGCCGCGCGCTGCCGGCCCGGCTCGCGGAGGAGGTGGCCGGTGACTAGCGACGAGCGCGTCGAGGCCGCCCTGCGTGAGCTCGGCGGCCGGCTGGAGGTGCCCGAGCCGCCGGCCGGCCTGGCCGCCGCCGTCCTCGCCCGGCTGGACGAACCCGTACGCCGCCCGGCCCCGCGCGTGCTGCCGCGCCTCGTCGCGGCCGCCGTCGCCCTGCTCGTGGCGCTCGCCCTCGCGATGGCCGTCTCGCCGGCCGTGCGCGCGGCGGTGCTGGACTTCCTCGTCGGCGGCGTGGAGATCCACTACTCGCCGCCGCCGGTCGCGCCGACGACCTCGGACGTGCCGCAGCCGGGGGAGCGGGACATGTCGCTGGAGGACGCGCGGGCCGCGGTCCGGTTCGACATCCGGGTGCCGGCGCTGCTCGGCGACCCCGACTCGGTGCGGGTGATCGACAGCGCCGACGGCGTGCCGCGGGTCGTGTCGCTGCGCTACCCGGGCGCACGGGTGGACGAGTTCGGCGGCCGGATCTCCCCGGTCTTCGAGAAGTTCCTCCACGCCGGCGAGGCGGTCCGCACCGACGTCGACGGCGCGCCCGCGATCTGGATCCCCGCCCCGCACCCGGTCATCTACGTGGACGAGCACGGCGTCGTCCACGAGGAGGCCGCCCGCCTCGCGGCGAGGACACTCATCTGGGAGGAGCGCGGGCTGACCTACCGCATCGAAGGCGACCTCACGAGGGAACAGGCGATTGTCGTCGCCCGGTCACTGCGTTAGGCGACCGCCCACAGTCCGCGCTCGCGCAGCACGTCCCGCAGCACCGCCGGCCGGTCGGTCATCAGGCCGTCCACGCCGAGGTCGATCAGCTCGTGCATCTGGTCGGGCTCGTCGATGGTCCACACGTGGACCTCGATGCCCCGCTGCCGGGCCGCGGCGATCAGCCGCTTGTCGACGACCGTGAGCCGGCCGTGGCGCACCGGGACCTGCGCGATGTACTGCTCACCGCGCCGGCTCTGCACCCACGACGGCAGCCGGCCGCTCGCCCACAGCCGGGCGATCGCCTTGGTGCCCATGGACGTCAGCAGCCCGTCGCCCGCGCTCCGCCGCACCTTCGCCAGCCGCGCCTCGGAGAACGACGCCACGCACACCCGGCGGAACGCGTTGGCCTGCCGCAACGTGTCGATCAGCGGCTGGATCGCCGACTCCGCCTTCACGTCGATGTTGAAGAACGCGTCCGGTAACTCCTCGAGAAGATCCGACAGCCGGCTCACCGGCTCGCGGCCGCCGATCTTCGCCTTGCCGACGACCGACCAGGGCAGCCGCGCCACCACGCCGCTCGCGTCGGTCGTGCGGTCCAGCACCGGGTCGTGTTGCACGACGACGACCCCGTCGCTCGTCGCGTGCACGTCCGTCTCCAGGTAGTGGTAGCCCTCGTCGACCGCCCGGCGGAACGCCGACAGCGAGTTCTCCATTCCGGCCAGGTCGTCGTAGTGCCAGCCGCGGTGGACGAACGCACGCGGGTAGGGCCCGGAGAAGAACGCATGGCTGTCCTGCACAGCACCGAGTCTGCCTCAGCGGCGTGGCGGGTGGGTGCACGAACCACGGCGAGATAGCGTCTGGCACATGGCCCAGCGTCCGATTACTCCATACGGCCCACGATGATCACACCGGAACGGATCAAATCTCGGACCGATTCCAAACACTGTGGGTGGTGCGGAGTACCCCTTCCGGAGGATGGTCGCGTAGGTCGCCCGCGTCGTTACTGTTCGCAATCCTGCAGGCAGCGGGCTTACGAGCGACGGTCAGCCGTCCAACGCGGTGGCCTGCCGGAGGACGCCGTGGTGCTCTCGGCGGCCGAGCTGACCGATTTGCAGGACCGGCTGTTCCAGCTACGCTGCGCAGCCGAGGACGTGGTCACGGCAGCGGAAGACGGGGCCGCGCCCGGCGAGCTGAAGGACCTGGCGGCACAGGTGGTGCGCAGTGCTCATAGTTTGGAGCGGCTGCGCTGAGGGGTAAACGTCGTCTACTCTTTCGCGCACAGTTGCCGACTCAACAAATGAGGCGCCGGAATGAGCACCGAAAGCACCGTGGGTGCCGACGTGCTGGCCGCTGTGCTCGACGCGGCGGACACCGCGTTCGCCGTCACCGATCCACGTGGTCGGGTCCGCTGGGTGAACAAGCGCATGGCCGACCTGCTGGACCTCACCGTCGAGCAGCTCGCCAGCCGCTCCCTGCCGGCGCTCCTCGCCGGCATCCCGACCGAGCCCGGCCCCGACGGCGTCGTCATCTCGCTCGCCGCGGGGGAGGACGGGCACCGCTGGCTCGAGGCCCGCTGCACCGAGCTCCCCGGTGACCGCCTGCTGTACCGCGTCACCGACGTCAGCCGCTGGCGCGAGCTCAGCGTCGACCCCAAGCAGCGCGGCACCTGGCAGACCGAGCTCGTCCGCCTCGCCGACGAGGACCCGCTCACCGGTCTGCTCAACCGCCGCGCGCTGACCCGCGAGCTCGAACGCCGCCTCGCCCTCGGCGGCAACGGCGCCCTGCTCGTCCTGGACCTCGACAACTTCAAGGACATCAACGACCTGCGCGGCCACCCGGCGGGGGACCGGGTCATGTGCATGCTCGCCGACGTGCTGCGCGACCGCCTCGACAACGGACATGCGCTGGGCCGGCTCGGCGGCGACGAGTTCGCCGTCGTGCTCGCCGACAGCGACGAGCAGGAGGCGGTCGACCTCGCCGAAAGGCTGCGCAACGCGGTCGCCGCCGTCCCGCTCAGCGGCAACAACGGCGCCACCAGCCGCACCACGGTCAGCGCCGGCGTCGCCCAGTTCCGCTCCGGCGACAGCTGGCAGGCCGTCCTCGCCAACGCCGACCTCGCGCTGCACGCCTCGAAGTCCGCCGGCCGCAACCGGGTCACCGTCTACGAGCACGGCCACTACACCGACACCGCGCTGCGCGTGACCGTGCTCGACCGCGTCCGCGACGCCCTCGCCAACGGCGGGCTGGCCCTGCACGCGATGCCGATGGTCAAGCTCGGCAGCAACCGCGTCGTCGGCCACGAACTGTTGCTGCGCCTGGAAGACGGCCGCGAGCCCTACCTCGGGCCGGGAGAGTTCCTGCCCGCGGTCGAGCGGGGTGACCTCGTCTTCGACATCGACCGCTGGGTCGTCGGCACCGCCATCGACGCGCTCGTCTCGCACCCGTACCCGGGCCTGCGGTTCAACGTCAACGTGTCCGGCCGGACACTCGAGGACGAGCAGTTCGGCGACTTCGTCCTCGGCCGCATCGCCGCCGCCGGCGTGGCGCCCGGGCGGCTGGGCTTCGAGATCACCGAGACCGCGGCCGTGACGAACCTGGCCGCCGCACGCTCGCTGGCGCAGCGGCTGCGGGCCAGCGGCTGCCGGATCTCGCTGGACGACTTCGGCGCCGGCTTCGGCTCGTTCGTCCACTTGAAACAGCTGCCGATCACCGGCGTCAAGATCGACGGGGAGTTCGTCCGCGGCATCGACTACGGCAGCCGCGACACCGTGCTCGTGCAGGGCATCGTCGACATCGCCCGCGGGCTCGGCATCTCCGTGGTCGCCGAGTGGGTCGAGCGCTCGACGCAGGTCGACGCGCTGGCGCGGCTCGGCGTACGCGTCGCGCAGGGTTTCCACCTCGGCAAGCCCGAGCCGCTGACCGAGCTGCTGTCCCGGCCGCACGCGTCCTGGGTACGGCGGCCGCGGATGATCCCGTCGCCCGTCACCGAGGAGCGGCTCTCCGAGAACCGCGGCTGAGCGCACGCGTCCTCGTGCCGCTCGCCAGTCAGGCTCCACCGCTTGTCGAGTAGCCGGGGCGACGATGGGGAGCACGACGATGCTCAGTGGTTTTGGCGGTGCGCTATATGTCCCAGTCGATTGCGAAGTCCGACAGCAGCGCGGAGATCAGTGGCCTGCAGATCTGCATCCAGAACACCGACGTGCAGATCGACGCGGCCCTCGACGCGAACGACCGGCGCGCATTCCGCGTCTGGTGCCTTCGCCGCGCGTCGCTGATCGCCCGCGTGGAACGGGTCCTGGTCGAGGCGGCGAGGGCCGCCTGACGGCCCTATTTCGTCAAGTGACGAAATAGGGCGCTGGTGGCCGGATCCCGGTGGGGGGTCTTCAGGCGGCGGGTTCGCCGTGCCGGGCAGGAAAAGTCGTGCCGTGGCGGCGTTGCAGGGGCGCCGTCACGGACTCCGTTGGCCACGTTGGCCACGCCGTCCACAGAGGACTCGGCCGCGCTCGGAGATCATCTGCCACCGGTAAGTTCGATAATCTACATTATGTCAACTAACGGGAGGCGGCCGTCTCCCGCAGCACGTCCAGATAGTGCTGGTTGTACATGAAGCCCAGTACGTTGCCGAACGGGTCGGTCACCGACGCCGTCACGAACCCGCCGCCCCGCTTCGTCACCGGCTGGTGTTCCATGGCGCCCATGGCGAGCAGCCGGTCCAGTGTCGCCTGCACGTCGTCCACGGCCCAGTACATGATCTGCCCGGCCGGCTCGCCCGTCGGGTGTGGTTGGTAAGCCCGGTTGACGATGCCCAGTTCGTCCGCCGAGTCGCCTACGCGGAACTCGACATACCCCCCGGACACCTCGAAGTACGCGTCCACGCCCAGGAACTCCGCGTACCAGTCGCGCGCCGCGGCCAGGTCGTCGGCGTAGTAGTTGATCGTCGCGAAGCCTCGCAGCATCGGTCCGTTCCCTTCTCTCAGCGTCCTTCAGAGCCATTGAGAGCAATCATCCGGACAAAACTGCTCACGTACCGAGCACTTTCTCTGCGAGGATCGTTGCGTGCGCGCCGACCGCCTCGTGGCCACCCTGTTGCTGATGCAGTCGCGTGGCCGGGTCACCGCCGCGGAGGTCGCCGGCGAGCTCGAGGTCTCCGTGGCCACGGCCCGCCGCGATCTCGAGGCTCTCTCGGCCGCCGGCATCCCCGTGTACCCGCAGGCCGGGCGTGGCGGCGGCTGGTCGCTCATCGGTGGCGCGCGTACCGACCTCAGTGGACTGACCGCGGCCGAGGCACAGGCGCTGTTCCTGCTCGTCGGCCCGGCGGCAGCGGTCGCGCCGGAGGTCAAGGCCGCGCTACGCAAGCTCGTGCGGGCGCTCCCGCAGACGTTCCGGGCCGACGCCGAGGCGGCCGCCGGGGCGGTCGTGATCGACCCGGCGCGGTGGGGCGGCCAGGACCGCGACCGTCCCGTCACCGTGGAGGTGCTGCAGCGCGCGGTCGTGCGCCGCCGGCAGGTCCGGTTCGCCTACCAGGGGCGGGGGCAGGCCCGGACGTCGCGCGTCGTGGATCCGTGGGGCCTGGTCGACAAGGGCGGCGTCTGGTACCTCGTGGCCGGCACCGACCGCGGCCGCCGCACGTTCCGCGTCGACCGCGTCTCCGACGCCGAGATGCTCGACGAGCCGGCCGAGCGGCCGGACGACTTCGAGCTCGCCGAGGCGTGGCAGGAGGTGGTCGGTGAGGTCGAGCGGCGCCGCTCCCCCGTGTCGGCGATGATCTTGATCGAGCCGCGGTTCGTGCCAGTCCTGCAACGACAGTTCGGCCGGCACTGCGAGGTTCTCGGCGAGGAACCCGACGGGCGCGCCCGCGTCCGGCTCGCCGCGCACATGCCGCTCTCGATTGCCGAACGGATCGCGGGGTGGGGCCACACGGTCGAGGTCGTCGAGTCCGACCCCGTCCGTGACGAGCTCGCCCGTATCGGTGCCGAGCTCACGGCACGGTACGGCGAAAAGGCGACAAGTAGACACGACGACATGTCGCCGAATGGACAAAGGGACTGACCGGCCCGCGCTCGGTCGCTTTGATCAACTGACCATAGAACACCTTGCGGGATCGCGCATCCCCCACGCGTCACGCGCCGTGCCAGGACCGCCACAGCCTGGCGTACTCTCCCCCGGCCTCGACGAGCTGGTGGTGGTTGCCGAGCTCGGTGATCCGGCCGTCGGCCATCACCGCGACGCGGTCGGCGTAGTGCGCGGTGTGCAGCCGGTGGGCGATCGCGATCACCGTGCGGCCGGCGAGGACCGCGCCCATCGCACGCTCGGCCTGGCGAGCGGTGGCCGGGTCGAGCAGTGCGGTGGCCTCGTCGAGGATCACCGTGTGCGGGTCGACGAGGACGACCCGGGCGAGCGCGAGCTGCTGGGCCTGGGCGGCGTCGAGGGCGAGGCCGCCCGCGCCGAGCTCGGTGCCCAGGCCGGCGGGCAGCGTGTGCACCCACTCGGCGTCGACGGCGGCGAGCGCGCCGAGCAGGTCGGCGTCGGTCGCGGCCGGTGCGGCGATGGCGAGGTTGTCCCGGACGGTGCCGATGAACACGTGGTGCTCCTGGGTGACCAGGACGATCCGGCGGCGCAGCTCCTCCGGGGCGAGGTCGGCGACCGGCACGCCGCCGACGGACACCGTGCCGGCACGCGGCCGGTCGACGCCGGCGAGCAGCCGGCCGAGGGTGGACTTGCCGGCGCCGGACGGGCCGACGATCGCGAGCCGCTCCCCCGGCCGCACGGAGAGGTCGACGCCGTGGAGCACGTCGCGGTAGCTCGCGTGGTAGGCGTAGTGGACGCCCGTGACCTCGAGCCGGTCGTCGCGCGGGTGCCCGCCCGGCGGGACTTCCGTACCGGCCTCGGCCACGCCCTTGAGGCGGGCCAGTGAGGCGCTGCTCCGCTGCAGGTTCTCAACCCACATCAGCACCCGGTTGACCGGGTCGACGAGCTGCATCGAGTACAGCGCGGCCGACACGACCGCGCCGAGCGTCGCCTGGCCGTTCGTGTACAGCAGCCCGCCGGCGACGAGGACGACGCACGTCGACAGCATGTAGGAGAAGTCGACCTGCGGGAACAGCACGCAGCGCAGGAAGAGCGTGTACACGCGGGTGCGGTGCGCCTCGGCGACGCTGCGGTCGCCGGCCCGCACGCGGCGGCGCTGCAGGCCGAACGCCTCGACCGTGCGGGCGCCGTCGGCGGTGGCGGCGAGGGTCTCGGACATCTCCGAGTTCGCCGACCCCTCGGCGAGGTAGCCATCGCGGGCGCGGCGGACGTACCAGCGGCCGGTGAACCAGAGCGCGCCGACGCCGGTGGCCGCGCACAGCCCGAGCACGGGGTCGAGGAGGAAGACCGCGCCGAGGATGAACAGCGTCTGCAACGCGCCGACGAACACCTCGGGTGCCGCGTCGCGCAGCGCGCCGCCGACGACGGCGATGTCACCGGTGGTGCGGGCCATCAGGTCACCGGTGCCGGCGCGCTCCACCACCGAGGTGGGCAGCGCGAGCGTGCGATCGACGAACTCCTCGCGCAGCCGGGCCAGCGAGCGCTCGGCGAAGCGGTGTGCGAGGTAGTGCGCGAAGCGGGTGAGCACCACGTGCGCGATCGCGGCGCCGACGATCGCGAACGCCAGCATGTCCACAGTGGACGTGTCGGCTCCGTCGGCCTCGACGTGGTTGACGATGCGGCCGATCAGCCACGGCGCGGCGAGGCCGGTGGCGGCCGCGAGCGAGGTGGTGAGCAGGACGAGGACGGTGCCGCGCGGGTCGGTGGTGATCAGCTCCCGGTTGGCGCGGCGGACGGCGGCACGGCTCGCGACCGGCAGCTGCCAGGTGTGCTTCTGGGTCACCGTCTCACCCCGCGGCGACGCACGGAGCCGGCATTTCGGGGCGGCGGAACTGTCATACCAGCTCCTCCTCGCTGCCGCGGTACGCGAGGGCGCGGTAGCCGGGCTCGGTGGCGAGCAGGTCGCCGTGCGTGCCGGTGGCGGCGACCCGGCCGTCGACGAGGAAGACGACGCGGTCGGCGAGGTCGAGCAGCAGCGGCGAGGTGGCGATGAGCACGGTGGTGCGGTCGCGGCGGGTCTCGCGCAGCCGGGTGGCGATGACGGACTCGGTGTGCGCGTCGACCGCGGAGGTCGGCTCCACGAGGATCAGCACCTCGGGGTCGGCGAGCAGGGCGCGGGTGAGCCGCAGCCGCTGGCGCTGGCCGCCGGACAGGTCACGGCCCTGCGCCTCGATGTAGGACGCGAGGCCGTCGGGCAGGCCGGTCACGACGTCCTCGGCGACCGCGGTGTGGACGGCGGCGTGGATCTCGTGGTCGTCGTGGTCGGTCTCGGTGGCGACCGCGTGCCGCAGCGGGCCGGCGAACAGGTAGGCGTCGTTGTCGGCGACGAGGATGCGGCGGCGGACCTCGTCGACGGGCATGGTCGCGAGCGGCCGGCCGGCCCAGGTGGCGTCGGAGTCGACGTAGCGGCCGAGCCGGTCGGCGACGGCGAGCGCGTCGGCGGGCGACGCGGCGGCGACCGCGAGCAGCTCCCCCGGGCGGACGGTGAGCCCGGAGGCCGGGTCGTGGAGCTCGGCGGCCCGGGTCGGGCAGGGCGTGGCGGCGTGGTCGGCGACGGTGGGCCGCAGGGTCAGGACGCGGACGACGCGGCGGGCGGCGACGAGCCCGCGGTTGATGTCCTGGGCGCCTTCGATGAGGAAGTACACCGGCGTGGCGAGCATGGCGACGTAGCCGTAGACGGCGACCATCTCGCCGATGGTGATCTCTCCGGCGGCGGTCATCCGTGCCGCGAGCCAGGTGACGGCGGCGAGGAACAGGCTGGGCATGCCAACCGTGACGGCCTCGATCCAGCTGGACACCGCGCCGACCCGGTAGCCCTCGTCGCGCAGCGCGCCGGACTCGCGGCGGTAGCGCTCGGCGAATCGGTCCTTGCCGCCGATGCCGCACAGCACGCGCAGGCCCGCGACGATGTCGCCGGCGCGGGCGGCGAGCGCGCCCTGCTGCTCGCGGTAGGCGGTCTCGGTCTCCCGCATGCGGTTGAGCAGCGGGCCGAGTGAGAGCAGCAGGGCCGGGACGCCGAGCAGCACGACGAGGGCGAGCAGCGGCGAGATGCCGACGAGCAGCACGGCCACCGCGGCGTAGGCGACGACCGCGCCGACGCCGGGGCCGGTGGTGGTCATCGTGCGCATGATGCGGTCGAGGTCGGCGGCGCCGATGGAGACGACCTCGCCGGTGCTGACCCGGCGCGGCAGCTCGGCGCCGACGCGGACGGCGTGGCGGATCACGACCTCGACGGTGCGGAAGCCGGCGTCGAGCCGCACGAACGTCATCGTGCGGTGGCGCATGATCCCGATGACGGAGTTGACCATGCCGGTGAGCGCGATGAGGCCGGTCCACAGCCCGAGCCGGCCCATGTCGCGGGCCCGCAGCCCGTCGTCGACGGCGTGGGCGATGAGGTAGGGCGGCACGACGAGCACGAGCATCCACGTACTGCCGAACAGGACGCCGAGGCACACCCGGCCCGGTTGCTTTCTCACCAACCACAGCAGGTACCGCAGCGCGCTCTGAGTGTCCGGAACGCCGGGATCGGCGTGGGGAGCCTTGAGGCGCATGCTCTCCACCATATGGATCAGCGCCGGGACCGGTAATTCATTAACGGATCCGGCCGTTCGCGCGTAGCGACATCGAGCCGCGGTGCCGGTGGGCCACCGGACAGATAATCCGGATGGACGGGGGTACCTTGCTTGGGCGCGGACGGTGGCACGGACGCCGGACGTCCGGTTGGTTTCGCTGGGAACGACAACGAGCGCGCGGCCGCGACCGTGGCTCGCGTGAGAGTCTGGTGTGGATGGATACGGTGCGTTGCTCGGCTCTGGCCGAGGCGATCGGGGAGCCGCTGGCCGGGACCGCCGCGACGGCCCGGTCGTGGCTGTGCGTGGAGCAGACAGGCCCGTGGGGGCGCGACGCGCTCGCCACGAGCCATCTGGACTCCGGCGTCTCCCGTGACCTCGCGGCGCTCGCCGCCGGCACGGGCGTGCGGATCGTCCTGATCCGCCGGCCCGGCAGCCACCCCGACCGGCACCGCCCGGTCCCCCGGCACGTGTACCTCGCGCACACCGCGCCCGGCAACACGTGGCTGGAACGCACGATGGTCACCGACCCGAAGGCGCTGCTGGACCTCGACTTCACGCGTGCCGGTAACGGCGAGCCGGGCCTGCTCGGCGAGCGGGTCGCCGCTCCCCTGCTGCTGGTGTGCACCAACGGCCGCCGCGACGTGTGCTGCGCGCTGCGCGGCCGTCCGGTCGCGGCGGCGCTGGCCCGGCGGCACGGCGACGCGGTGTGGGAGAGCACGCACCTCGGCGGGCACCGCTTCGCGCCGACCGCGGTCCGCCTACCGACGGGCTACTCCTACGGCCGGCTCGACGTGGACTTCGCCGCGGGTTTGCTCGGCCGAGCAAGTGTGGTCACCGACAACTGCCGTGGCCGGTCGACGTGGCCGGCGGCCGGCCAGGTGGCCGAGCTCGCGGTGCGTGCGCGCACCGGCGAGCAGGACCCGGACGCGCTGCGAGTCGCGGCGGTCGAGGGCGAGGTGGTCACCGTCGACCACGTGGACGGCCGGCAGTGGCGGGTCACCGTCACCGAACGGGAGATCGGCCCGCCACGGCCGGCGAGCTGCACCAAGGCCCCTACCCCGGCGATCGCGCTCGAGGCTCTGGAGGTCCGGGCGAGCTAGCGCAGTCCGAGCGCCTCGTCGAGGTCGGCGAGCACGCGGGACTTCGGACGCGCGCCGACGAACGTGCGGACCGGCTCGCCGTCGCGGAAGAGGATCATCGTGGGCAGCGAGAGCACCTGGTAGGCGGTCCCGGTGCGCGGGTTCTCGTCGTAGTTGATCTTGCGGATGGCCAGGACGTCCGCGCGCTCCTCCGCGATCTCGGCGAGCACGGGTTCGATCATCTTGCACGGCGGGCACCACGTGGCCCAGAAGTCGACCAGGACGGGCTTGCCGCTGCGCAGCACCTCCTCGGCGAACGTCTCGTCGGTGACGGCGGCCAGGCTGGACGTGGTGGTCACGGAAGCTCCTTGCTCGGGTAGGCAACTGTGCACGGGTCGGCGACGAAACCCGGCCCGTCGTCGTGCCGGGCGAGCGCGTCGGCGAGCTTGCCGTGCAGTTCGGCGCGAATGGCACCGAGCCGCTCCAGGCAGGCGTCGACCTCGGCCAGCTTGCGCCGGTACACCTCGATCGAGTCGCCGCAGGCGTCGCCCGTCGAGTGCCCGGCACGCAGGCACTCGACGAACGGCCGGGTGTCGTCGAGGGTCAGGCCGATGTCCTGCAGCGTCCGGATCTCGGCGACCAGGCGCAGGTCGTCCTCGCCGTACTCGCGATAGCCGTTCGCCGAGCGCTGTGCCGTGAGCAGTCCCTGGGACTCGTAGAACCGCAGCGCGCGGGTGGTGGTGCCGGCGCGGCGGGCGAGCTCACCGATTCGCATACACCCGAGCGTAAACATTGACGCGCGCGTCAAGGCAAACCTCGTGCGCGGGGCGACCGTCGAACACGGTGAGCGGGCGCCGGCGGCAGCGGTCAGCCGGTCCAGAACGGGCGGACCTCGACCATGCCGAGCCTGGCCATCGGGTGCTTGGCGGCGACCTCGACCGCCTCGTCGAGGTTCGCGCACTCGACGATGTCGAAGCCGCCCATTTGTTCCTTGGTCTCGGCGAACGGACCGTCGGTCACGAGCGTCTCGTCACCGCGCACGCGCACGGTCGTCGCGTCGCTCGCCGCCCGGACGCGGTTGCCGGTCAGCCGGATCCCGCGGCGGGTCATCTCGTCAACCCACGGCCGGGCGTCGAGCTCCGCCGGGTCGTAATCGTCCGGGTCGAAGTGGCCTTCGGTGCAGATCAGCAGCAGGTACTTCATGGTTCCTCCGCTTCCTCGTCTACACCTACCCGACGAACGGCGACCACGCGTATCTACCGGTACGAAAAATCGGCGCCCCCGCGAACACGGGGCGCCGATCGTGGTGTCGCTCAGTACCGGGGCGGGTCCTCGTCCGACAGTTCGGTCGACTCCGACCCACCCGACCGGCCCGGACCGGCCGGCCGCGGCGGGGCCGGCGGCCGGGTCGGCGGAGGCGTCGACGTGTCGGGCGCGGGTGCCGGTGGAGTGACCGAAGGTGGCACGGACGGCGGACCCGGCGGCACCGACGGTGGCACCGTGGGCGGAGCCGGGGTCGGCGGTACGTCGGGCGTGGCCGACGGCGCGATGGCCGGCCGCACCGGCGAGGCCGACGGCGCGAACGGGCTCGGCACCTCCTGGCGTGCGACCGCCTCGGCCTCGCGCACCGCCTCGGCGACCTTCGGGTCGCTCGCGGTGTCGAACCAGCTCTTGATCTCGTCCTCGTCCTCGTCCTTGTACGCGGGTGGCTCGTAGGCGGGTGGCTCGTAGCGGAACACGCCGTCGTCACCAGGCGCGCCCAGCGCCTTGGCGAAGCCCTCGAGGGCCTTGCCGAAGTCGTTGGGCAGCATCCACACCTTGTTCGCGTCGCCCTGCGCCATCTGCGGGAGCGTCTGCAGGTACTGGTAGGCCAGCACCTCCGGGGTCGGCTTGCCGGCCTTGATCGCGTCGAACACCTTCTCGATGGCCTTCGCCTGGCCCTGCGCCTGCAGGTACCGGGCCGCACGCTCACCCTGGGCGCGCAGGATCCGGGACTGCCGCTCCCCCTCGGAGGCGAGGATCGCGGCCTGCTTCGCGCCCTCGGCGGACAGGATCTGGCTCTGCTTCTGCCCCTCGGCGGTCTTGATGGCCGCCTCCCTGGTGCCCTCCGCGGTGAGGATCATGGCGCGCTTCTCGCGGTCCGCGCGCATCTGCTTCTCCATGGAGTCCTGAATGGACGGTGGCGGGTCGATGGCCTTCAGCTCGACGCGGGCGACCCGGATGCCCCACCGGCCGGTCGCCTCGTCGAGCACGCCGCGCAGCTGCCCGTTGATCGAGTCGCGGGAGGTCAGGGTCTCCTCCAGGCTCATGCCACCGACCACGTTGCGCAGCGTGGTGGTGGTCAGCTGCTCGACGCCCACGATGTAGTCGGAGATCTCGTACACCGCGTCGCGCGGGTTGGTCACCTGGAAGTACACGACGGTGTCGATCGACACGGTCAGGTTGTCCTGGGTGATCACCGGCTGCGGCGGGAACGAGACCACCTGCTCGCGGCGGTCGATGCGAGCCCGTACCCGGTCGAGGAACGGCACGAGGAAGTTCAGGCCGGGCTCGGCCACCGAACGGAACCTGCCCAGCCGCTCGATCACCGCGGACTGCGCCTGCGGGATCACCAGGATCGACTTCACCACGATCGTGACGACGAACAGCACCACGATCACGACGATGATGAGGATGGTCAACGTGCCTCCACTCCGGCTCGGGTCGGCGCCTCCTGGTCGGCGCGCTGGAAGTAGATCACAAGATCGTCCCGAACCTGCTCATGCGAGCGCCGCGTCCACCGAGAAGATGGCCGCGATCACCTGAATGCCGTCTCACTCGCGCGATCACTCGCCTTCCGAGAGCACGACGGCGGTGGCGCCCGAGATCTCCACGATCGTCACCTCGGCGCCGGGCGAGATCTCCTTCTTGTCGTCGAACGCACGGGCCGACCAGAGGTCGCCGTCGAGCCGTACCTGGCCGCCGTGCTGGTTGACCGTCGAGACCGCGACGGCCTTGCGGCCGATCAGCGCGTCCGCGTTGGTGTGCACGAGGTCGCCGTGCAGCCTGCGCTTGAGCCATGGTCTGGCGAAGGTGACGAGCCCGATGGACACGACGGCGAAGACCACCGCGGCGATGATCGTGTTCCCGAAGATCCAGTCGGCGGCCGCAGCGAACAGCGCGCCGACGCCGACCATCAGCAGGAAGAAGTCTCCGGACAGGACCTCGGCGGCGATCAGCGCGATGCCCCCGATGAGCCATAGCAGCGCGGCCATGCCCCAATGATCTCAGAGTCCGGGCCTTACGGTCACTACTCCTCACCGGTCGTGACGAAGTCGATGAGCCGCTCGACGGCGCCGATGAGGGGTGTCTCCAGGTCTTTGTAGCTGCGCACGCGGGAGAGCACGCGGCGCCAGCCGTCGGCCGGATCGCCCCAGCCCAGCGCCTCGCACACGCCTTCCTTCCACGGCAGTCCGCGCGGCACGACCGGCCACGCGGCGATGCCGACGGCCGCCGGCCGGACCGCCTGCCAGATGTCCACGTACGGGTGACCCGTGACGAGCACGTGCGGGTCGCGCACGCCGTCGACGATGCGGGACTCCTTGCTGCCGGCGACGAGGTGGTCGACGAGCACGCCGAGCCGGCGGCCCGGCCCGGTGCCGAACTCCGCGACACGGCCGGGCAGGTCGTCGACGCCGTGCAGCGGCTCGACCACGACGCCCTCGACGCGCAGGTCGTGTCCCCACACCCGCTCGACGAGCTCGGCGTCGTGGATGCCCTCGACCCACAGCCTGCTGTCCCGCGCGGTGCGTGCCTGGTGGCCCTCGACGCGGACCGAGCCGGACGCGGAGACCGCCGTCTTCCGCGCCGGGGCGGGCGCGGGCCGGGTGAGGGTGACGGGCTTGCCGTCGACGAGGAACCCTGCCGGGGTGAGCGGGAACAGCCGGTGCCGGCCGTGCCGGTCCTCGAGGACGACGTGACCGTGCTCGAAGCGGGTGACCGCGCCGCAGAAGCCGCTCGCCGGGTCCTCCACGACGAGGCCTAGTTCGGCCACCACCTCGGGCACCGCCCGCCGGTTCGGCTTGCGGGCGAGGACGTCGTGGCCGTACCGGTCGAAGCTCACGGCCGCGACCCTACTGATCTTTCGCGGGAAACTTCGGCACGCGCCCGTCGGAGTGTCGGTCTCCCGGACGACTATGTCGGTGTGAGCACCCCAGGGGTGGCGCCCGATCCGGCACTCGGGTTGCTGGAGCTGTACGACGAGGCGTTGCCGCACGTCTACGGCTACCTGCTGGCCCGCTGCGGGGACGTGCCGCTCGCCGAGGACCTCACCGCCGAGGCGTTCCTCGCCGCCGTGCACGCGGTACGCAAGCCGGACGCGGCCGAGCCGTCCGTCGCGTGGCTGATCGGCGTCGCCCGGCACAAGCTCGCCGACCACTGGCGCCGCGTCGAGCGCGAGCAGCGCGGCATGCGGCTGCTGGACGGCGAGCTGGACACGGTCGAGGACCCGTGGGACGTCGCGGTGGACAAGATCCGCGCCCGCCAGGTCCTCGACGAGCTCGGCCCGCACCACCGGGCCGCGCTCACCCTGCGCTACCTCGACGGGCTGCCGGTCCCCGAGGTTGCCCGTCACCTCGACCGCACCGTGCACGCCACCGAGGCGCTGCTGGTGCGTGCCCGCGGCGCGTTCCGCCGCCGCTACGCCGGAGAGGAGGGCTCGTCATGACCGATCCGTTCGACGTGCTGCGCGAGCCCGTCACGCCGGCCGACCCCGACCCGGCCTTCGCCGCGCGGCTGCGGGAGCGGCTGACCCGCGCCGTGTTCGACCAGACAGGAGCAGACATGACTTCCCAGCTCACCCCGTCCGTCCAGCGCCAGGCGGCCTGGCCCGCGGCCCTCACCCCGTACATCGTCGTCGCCGACGCCCGCCGCGCGCTCGACTGGTATGTCGAGGTGCTCGGCGCCGAGCCGCGCGGCGAGATGTGGGTCAACGACGACAACACGGTCGGGCACGCCGAGGTCGGCATCGGCGACGGCGTGCTGATGTTCTCCGAGCGGTCCGAGCTGTGGCCCGACGTGCCCGTGCGCGCGCCGGACTCCCCGACCGAGTTCAGCCACACGCTGCACCTGCAGGTCGCCGACGTGGACGCGACGACCGAGCTGGCCCGCGCGCGCGGGGCGACCGTGGAACGCGAGCCGGCCGACCAGCCGTACGGGCGCGGCTCGGTGATCGTCGACCCGTTCGGTCACCGCTGGATCCTGCTGCGCCCGCCGGCCTGGGCCACCCGGTTCCGCCAGGGCGACGTCGCCCGCGTGACGATGATCGCCGAGGACTCCGACCGCGCGCGGGCGTTCTACGAGGCCGTCCTGCAGGTGCCGTTCACGCCGGGCAGCCAGCCGGGCGCGTGGCGGTCGGACGACACGACCCCGCCGATGGGCGTGTGGTCGCCCGAGGACGTCGAGCCGCAGATCCAGCTCTGCTACCGGGTCGACGACCTCGACGCCGCGCTCGACCGGGTGCGGGCCGCGGGCGGGATCGCCGGCACCGCCGAGCGGCGGCCGTACGGGCTGAAGGCGGAGTGCGAGGACGACCAGGGCGTGCGGTTCGAGCTCTGGCAGCCCGCGAACTGAACCGGCACCGGCACCGCGGCGCGGCCGCAGAGGCCGAGGGGCATCGCGGCCGGGCCCGTCCCGCCCGGGGTGGGGGTCGCGGGACGGGCCCGGCCCGTGCGCACGGCGACGTCACGAGGACGACGCGGCCGCCCGGCCGAACAACCCGGCCAGGACGTGGACCTGCTCGACGAGCTCAGGTGGCGAGAGCACCTCGAACTCGAAGCCGATCTGGGCGACGTAGACGGGGAACTCGGCCAGCGACGGGCCGCCGACGTGCAGCAGGCAGCTGCGCTCGTCGACGGCCTCCACCAGGCCGGCCGCCGGCGGGACCCGCTCGGCGGCGACCTCGGCGGGCGCGTGCAGGCGGATCGTGGCCTGATAGCGGTAGGGCGAGCTGGAGATCGCGCGGGAGATGTAGCCGGCGACGTCCTCGTCGGGTGGGTCGCGGGGCGGGAACCGCGGGCCGGGCGAGGGCGTGCCGGCGATCCGGTCCACCCGGAACGTGCGCCACCCGGCCGGCTCGCGGTCCCACGCGAGCAGGTACCAGCGGCGGCCCGTGCACGCGAGGCGTACCGGCTCGACCAGCCGCCTGCTCTGCGTCCCGTCCGCGCGGACGTAGCGCAGCCGCAGCGACTCGCGGTCGCGGCACGCGCCGGCCAGCACCGCCAGCAGACCCGGGTCGACGGTCGGGCCGCGGGCGGCGAGCGACACGGTCGCCGATCCCAGCGCGGCCACCCGGCGGCGCAGGCGCGAGGGCAGCACCTGCTCGAGCTTCGCGAGCGCGCGGACCGACGTCTCCTCGATGCCGGCCACCGTGCCGTTCGCCGCGGTGCGCAGGCCGACGGCGACCGCGACGGCCTCGTCGTCGTCCAGCAGCAGCGGGGGCATCGCCGCGCCGGCCTCGAGCCGGTAGCCGCCCGCGGCGCCGGGCGTCGCGGTGACCGGGTAGCCGAGGTCGCGCAGCCGGTCGACGTCGCGGCGCACGGTCCGCAGCGTGACGCCGAGCCGGTCGGCGAGCTCGCCGCCGGTCCAGTCGCGGTGAGCCTGCAGCAACGACAGCAGCTTCAGCAGCCGTCCGGAGGTCTCCCACACGTCTCGAATTCTCGCACGCATTGGTGACAACATCTGTCACCAATGGTCCGTAGCGTCGGGAGCATGACGAACACCGACATCCGCCCTTTCCGCGTCGACGTCCCGCAGTCCGAACTGGACGACCTGAACCGCCGCCTCGCCGCCACCCGCTGGCCCGACCAGCTGCCCGGCACCGAGTGGACCCGCGGCGTCCCGCTCGGGTACCTGCGCGAGCTGGCCGAGCACTGGCGCACGAGCTACGACTGGCGCGTCCACGAGAAGCAGCTGAACGACCTGCCGCAGTACGTCACCGAGATCGACGGCGCGACCGTCCACTTCGTCCACGTCCGCTCGCCGGAGCCAGGTGCGCTGCCGCTGGTCCTCACCCACGGCTGGCCCGGCTCGGTCGTCGAGTTCCTCGACGTGCTCGGCCCGCTGACCGACCCTGTCGCGCACGGCGGCGACGCCGCGGACGCCTTCCACGTGGTGATCCCGTCCCTGCCCGGCTTCGGCTTCTCCGGTCCGACCCGCGACGCCGGCTGGGACACCCGGCGGATCGCCCGCGCGTTGGCGGAGCTGATGGCGCGGCTGGGCTACGAGCGATACGGCGCCCAGGGCGGCGACTTCGGCGCGCTGGTCTCCCCCGACCTCGGCCGGGTCGACGGCGAACACGTGGTCGGCGTCCACGTCAACGCCGCGACCGTCGGGTTCATCCCGTTCGGCGGCGTCGACGAGGACACGCTGACCGACGTCGAGAAGGCGCGCTGGGCCCGCCAGCAGAAGTTCCAGCACGAGGGCAACGGCTACTTCCAGGTGCAGGCCACCCGCCCGCAGACGATCGCGTACTCGCTCACCGACTCGCCCGTGGGCCAGCTCGCCTGGATCGTGGAGAAGTTCAAGGAGTGGACCCACCCGGCCACGGACCTGCCCGAGGCATCGGTCGACCGGGACCGGATGCTCACCAACGTGATGCTGTACTGGCTGACCGGCACGGCCGGGTCGGCCGCTCGGCTGTACTACGAGAACATGCACGTCGGCGAGTGGCCCTACCGCACCGAGGTGCCGACCGGGGTCGCCGCGTTCGCCGAAGACATCCCGATCCGCCGGTACGCCGAGGAGACCAACACGATCACGCACTGGACCGACTTCGACACCGGCGGCCACTTCGCCGCCATGGAGGCGCCCGGCCTGCTGGTCGGCGACGTGCGAGAGTTCTTCCGCGGGCTGCGCTGAGGAGGGTTGCGGTGGAGGTCCTGAGCCTGCGGGCGATCAACCGGGCGACGCTCGCCCGCCAGCTGCTGATCGAGCGGGACGCGCGGTCGGCCGAGGCGGCGATCGAGCACCTGGTCGGCCTGCAGGCGCAGGCGCCGTTCCCGCCCTACACCGGGCTCTGGACCCGGCTCGCCGGCTTCCGTGCGGACGAGCTCGCGGACGCGCTCCTCGAGCGGCGCGTGGTGCGGGTCGTGCTCATGCGCGGCACCGTCCACCTGGTCACCGCCGCGGACGCGTGCTTCCTGCGCCCGCTGGTCCAGGTGATCATGGACCGGGACCTGCGGACGAACGCGCTGCACGCCCGCCACCTCACCGACCTCGACGTCGGCGAGGTCGCGGACGCGGCCCGGTCCGTCCTCGATGGCGAGGCGCTGACCGGGAAGGAGCTCGGCGACGCGCTCGCCGCGCGGTGGCCGGACGTGCCGCCCGGTTCGCTCGCCCACGCCGCGCGCGGGTTGCTGGCGTTGGTGCAGGTGCCGCCGCGGGCGGTGTGGGGCCGCTCGGGCCAGACGCGGTACCGCACCGCCGAGCACTGGCTGGGCCGGTCCCTCGACACCGCGCCGGACCCCGCCCGGCTCGTGCTGCGCTACCTGGGCGCGTTCGGCCCCGCGTCGATCGCCGACATCCAGACCTGGGCCGGCCTGACCCGCCTGCGCGAGGTGGTCGACCCGCTCCGGCCCCGGCTGAGGGTGTTCGCCGACCCGTCCGGTCGCGAGCTGTTCGACCTGCCCGACGCACCCCGCCCGCCGGAGGACCTGCCGGTGCCGGTGCGGTTCCTGCCGGAGTTCGACAACCTCCTGCTGTCCCACGCGGACCGGTCGCGGGTGATGAGCGAGGAGTTCCGCAAGCGGCTGTTCGGGGTGCGGAACGGCGTCTTCCCGGGCACGTTCCTGGTGGACGGGTTCCTGCGCGGCGAATGGCGCGTCACGAAGGAGCGGAAGTCGGCGACGCTGACGATCACGCCGTGGGCCAAGGTGTCCAAGAAGGACACCGCCGCGCTGGTGCGCGAGGGCCGGCGGATGCTGGAGTTCGCCGCCGCGGGCGCGGAGACCCGGGACGTGGTCCTGGGTCAGAACGCGGGCCAGGGAATGGCGCGGTAGTCCGCGTCCGGGGTCGGGAACTCCGCCTTGTGCTGGAACTGCTCGGTGCGTCTTTTCAACGAGCGGATCTCCGCTCTCGTCAGGTGCTCGCCGAGGTCGGCGGCCAGGGAGTCGTCCAGCGCCTCGCGCAGCGTCGCGAGCATCTCCAGCACGTCCCCGGGCAGCGGCTCGCCCACCCAGCCCCACAGCACGGTTCGCAGCTTGTGCTCGGTGTGCAGGCAGATGCCGTGGTCGACGCCGTAGACGTTGCCGTCCGTGCCGTGCAGGACGTGGCCGCCCTTGCGGTCCGCGTTGTTGAGCACCACGTCCAGCGCCGCCATCAGCCGCACGCTCGGGTGGTCGGAGTGCGCGAGCACCGCCGGATCGCCGAACCGGTCATGGGCGCGCAGCACCCGCCGCCAGCCGTTCGGCACGTCGTCGGGAGCCAGCACGTCGACGAGGTCGTCGCCTTCCTTCGTGTCCACCCAGAGCTGAACCATGCCCGGGCCGAACGGGCCCGCACGCAGCACGGTCGGTGGGATCAGGTGCAGGCCCGCGGCCTCGGACACCAGGTACGCGCCCACCTCGCGGCCGGCCAGCGTCCCGTCCGGGAAGTCCCACAGCGCCCGCTCGCCCGACACCGGCTTGTACACGCAGTGCGCGACCGCGTCCCCGCCGCTGATCTCGCAGAACAGCGTCGCGTTGGACGCGTCCACGAGGCGGCCCTCGACCTCGATTCGACCCCGGGTGAGCAGCTCGGCGACGGCCGGATCGGTCGGGAACAAGCTCAGTCCGTCTCGTCCTCGTCGGTGCGCCGGTACCCGTTCTGCCGCGGGCACACGTGCCCGGCCGGGTCCAGCGGCTCACCGCATAGTGGGCACGGCTTGCGTCCCGCGTTGATCACCCGGTCCGCGCGCTCGGCGAACGCCCGCGCCTCGGCCGGTGTCAGGAACACCCGCACCGCGTCCGGGCCCTCCTCGGTGTCGTCGAGCACCACCGACTCGTCGACCTCGCCCTCGGTGATCGCGAGCAGCTCGATCACGACCGCGCGCGTCTCGGAGTCCCAGCCGAGGCCCATGGTGCCGACCCGGAACTCCTCCTCGACCGGCACCCGGAGCGGGTCCGCGTCGACGAGATCGTCCGGCGTCTCGTCGGGCAGGTCGGCCCCGAACCGCCGGTGGACCTCCTCGAGCAGCGAGCCGATACGTTCGGCGAGCACCGCCACCTGCTGCTTCTCCAGCGTCACGCTGATGGTCCGGGCACTCTCGGAGGCCTGCAGGTAGAACGTGCGGTCGCCGGGCTGCCCGACTGTGCCGGCGACGAACCGATCGGGCTGGCGGAAGACGTGAATGACACGAGCCATGGCACCTCCGACACTACGGCAAACGACACGGTCGAGCAGGCCTGTTCCCCCGCCGCCGCCCGCACCAAGCTGGATCTTCGGCAACGTTATCGAAGGCCGTCCGGCGGGGCTGACCGGTTAGGGTTGCGCGCGTGGTGAAGATCGCACAGTACGGTGCCTGGGAGTCCCCGCTCACGGCCGATCTCGTGGCCGCCTCCGACGCCCAGCCCAAGTGGGTTGACCTGCACGACGGACGCGTCTGGTGGGCCGAGACGAGGCCGACCGAGGGCGGGCGCGTCGCGCTGCTGCGCGAGGGTGACGGCGGTGCACCCGTCGAGGTCCTGCCCGCGCCGTGGAATGTCCGCAACCGCGTGCACGAGTACGGCGGCCGCCCATGGACCGTGCTCGACGGGCGACTGCTCGTGTTCACCGAGTGGTCCGACCAGCGCCTCTACGTCCTCGACAGCAACGGCGACGGCGAGCCGCGGCCGATCACGCCGGAACCGGAGCGCCACCACGGCCTGCGCTACGCCGACCTCTCCCCCGGTCCCGACGGCGCATCCGTGCTGTGCGTCCGCGAGCGGGTCACCGGCGACGGGCCCACCGACATCGAGCACGACCTGGTCCAGGTCCCGGTCGGCGGCGGCGAGGTCCGCGTGCTCGGCGCGAGCCACCACTTCATGTCCGGGCCGCGGTGCAGCCCCGACGGCACCAAGATCGCCTGGATCGGCTGGGACCACCCCCGAATGCCGTGGGACGGCGCCGAACTGTGCGTCGCCACGCTCGGCGAGCCCGGCCACCGCGTGCTCGCCGGCGGCGAGCGGGAGAGCGTCTGCCAGGTCGAGTGGGAGTCGCCCGACACGCTGCTCGCGCTCACCGACCCCGACGGCTGGTGGAACCTGCACCGCATCGGGCTCGACGGCACCAGCCGCAACCTCCTGCCGTGCGCGGAGGAACTCGGCGGGGCATTGTGGACACCCGGGATGCGCTGGTTCGCCACGCTCGGCGGTGGCCGGCACGCGGTCCTGCGTTCCTCCGCGCACCTCGCCGTCCTCGACGAGCACACCGGCGACCTGACCGATGTGGACGCCGGCTTCACGTCATGGACGGCCGACGTGAAGGTGCACGAGGGCAAGGTGGTCACCGCGGCCGGCGGGCCGCACGCCGCGCTCGCCGTCGTCTCCGTCGACCTCGCCACCGGTGCGGCGACGTCGGTGGCGGCCGCGGCGCCCCCGCCGGTCGACACCGCGTACCTGCCCGAACCGCAGGAGCGCCGGTTCACCAGCCCGGACGGGCGCACGATCCCCGCGATCGTCTACCCGCCGCGCAACCCGGACTTCGCCGGGCCGGACGGCGCCGCGCCGCCGCTGCTCGTCCACGCCCACGGTGGCCCGACGGGCAAGGTCCGCTCCAGCCTCGACCTCGACGCCGCCTTCTTCACCAGCCGCGGCTTCGCCTACGTCTCGGTGAACTACGGCGGCTCGTCCGGCTACGGCCGCCCGTTCCGCGAGTCGCTCAACGGCCAGTGGGGCGTGGTCGACGTCGACGACTGCGCCACCGTCGCCGCCGCCCTGGCCGCCGAGGGCTCCGCCGACCCCGAGCGGCTCGCCATCCGCGGCGGCAGCGCCGGCGGCTGGACCTCCGCCGTGTCGATGACCACAGTGGACACCTACCGGTGCGCCACCATCATGTACCCGATCCTGGACATGCTCGCGTTCGTCGGCGAGACGCACGACTTCGAGTCCCGCTACCTCGACACGCTCGTCGGCACGCTGCCCGAACACCGCGACCGCTACTTCGACCGCTCGCCGATCAACCACATGGACTCCCTCGCCGGCCCGGTGCTGCTGCTGCAGGGCCTCGACGACCCGGTGTGCCTGCCCGCGCAGGCCGACCGGTTCGTCGCGGCGTTGGACGGCAGCGGCCTGCCGCACGCGTACCTGACCTTCGAGGGCGAGCAGCACGGGTTCCGCCGCGCGGAGACCATGGTCGCCGCGCTGCGCGGCGAGCTGTCCTTCTACGGCCAGGTGTTCGGCTTCGACACCCCGGGCGTGCCGAAGCTGGAGCTGCGTACATGACCCGTACCCGCCCCCGGCGGCTCGAGCCGGGTGACATGGTCGCGATCGTCGCGCCATCCGGCCCGCCCCCGCCCGAGCTCGTCGACTCCAGCGTCGCCGTGCTGCAGGACTGGGGGCTGCGGGTGCGGGTCGGCAAGCACGTCCTCGACCGCCACCCCGACCTGCCCTACCTCGCCGGCCAGGACGCGCACCGCGCCGCGGACCTGCAGGACGCGTGGTGCGACCCGGACATCGCAGCGGTGATCAGCGCGCGCGGCGGGTACGGCGCCATGCGCATGGCCGACCTGCTCGACTGGGACGCGATGGCGCAGGCGGGCCCGAAGGTGTTCACCGGCTCCAGCGACATCACCGCGCTGCACGCCGCGATCGGCGAGCGGCTCGACGTCGTCACGGTGTTCTCCGCCATCACCGCCGGCCCGTCGTTCGACCAGACCGCCCAGAAGTACCTGCGCGCAACGCTCTTCGAGCCGGAGTCGATGCTCGAGCTCACCGGCCCGGCCGTCGCCACGATGAACCACGGCTCGGCGACCGGCCTGCTCGTCGGCGGCAACCTCAGCCTGCTCTCCTCGTGCGTCGGCGCGGCCGGGCCCGCGCCGGACGGCTCGATCGTGCTGCTCGAGGACGTCAACGAGGAGCCCTACCAGCTCGACCGGATGCTCACCCAGTTGCTGCGCGCCGGCTGGTTCACCGGCGTCGCCGGCATCGCGCTCGGCTCGTGGTCCGGGTGCGGCGAACCGTCCGATGTGTACGCCGTGATGGCGGATCTCCTGGGCGGGCTGGGCATCCCGATGGTGTGGGAGCTCGGGTTCGGTCACGTCCCCGCACAGCTCACGATCCCGCTCGGCGTCGAGGCAACGCTCGACGCGGACGCCGGCACGCTGACCCTCGCCGAGCCGGCGCTGCGTTAGACGAGCGCGCGCGGGCGATGGGCCGCCACCGCGGCTCGCATCGCGTCGCCGGCACCCGCGACGACCGGTTCGCCGTGACCGAAGCACGCGATCTCCACGGCCAGCTCGGCGAGCCGCCGGAAGCTCGCGAGCTGCTGGTCCTCGTCCTGGTTGAACACGCCCAGCATGACCTCCCCCGCGGGCGTCGTGCCGATCGTGTCGCCGGTGAACAGCACCCGGTGCGCGGGCAGGTACACCGCCACGCTGCCCGGCGTGTGGCCCGGGATTCCGAGGATCCGCGCGCCGCCGCCGAAGTCCAGCTCGTCACCGTCGTGGAGCTCGATGTCCACCGGACACGGCGGCGTCGGCGGCAGGCCCAGCGCGCTGATCGTCTCCCAGAGGTGCGCGTCGAACTCGGTGAGCACCGGATCCGGCCGCACCGCGGTGCCGCGGACGAACGCGGCGTCGGCCTCGTGCACGTGGACCGGCGCGCGGTGCCAGTCGCGCACCTCGGCCGCCGAGCCGGCATGGTCCTCGTGCCCGTGCGTGATCACGATCCGGCGGATGGCCGACGTCCCGAGCCCCAGGCTCGCGACCGCCTCGGCGATCTCCGGGCCGGAGCCCGCGACGCCGGTGTCGACCAACGTCAGCTCGTCACCGTCCCGCCACAGGTACAGCTGGCCGAACTCCACGCGCACCAGGTACAGCGACGGCCGCAGCTCGATGATCTCCATGCGCCCCACGCTAGGCACGCCCGCACGGGCCGGCCCGCTTTTTCGCTGTGGGCGCATACGATCTCGGGATGGACGTGATGCGCCGCCGCAGCCTGCTCACCGCCGGACTCGTCACCGGCGCCGCGCTGGCCGGCTGCACCGCCGCCGAGCCCGTTCGCACCGCTGCCCCACTCGACCCGGCCGACTGGGACTCCGTGCGTGCCCAGTTCCCGCTCGACCCGGCCTTGGTCCACCTCGCCGCATTCGTGCTCGCCGCGCACCCCAAGCCCGTCCGCGACGCGATCGACCGGCACCGCGCCGGGCTCGACCGCGACACCGAGCACTACGTCCAGCAGCACGGCGACGGCGAGGACCTGGTCCGCAAGGCGGCTGCCCACTACCTCGACACCGACCCGGGCAGCATCGCGCTCACCGACAGCACCACGATGGGACTCGGGATCCTCTACTCGGGGCTGAAGCTCCGCCGTGGCCAGGAGATCCTGACGACCGAGCACGACTTCTACGCCACCACCGAGGCGGTGCGCCTGGCCGCCGAGCGATCCGGGGCCACCGTGCGCCGCATCGCGCTCTACGACGAGCCGTCCGCCGCCGGCGAGGCAGAGATCGTCGATCGCATCCGCGCCGCCATCCGGCCGCGGACCAGGGTCGTGGCGGTCACGTGGGTGCACTCGGGCACGGGCGTACGGCTGCCGATCCCGGCGATCGGCGAGGTGGTCGCCGAGGCCAACGCGGGGCGCGCGGCCGCCGACCGCGCGCTGCTGTGCGTGGACGGGGTGCACGGCTTCGGCGCGGTGGACACCGACATCGGCGACCTGCGCTGCGACTTCCTCGCCAGCGGCACGCACAAGTGGCTGTTCGGCCCGCGCGGCACCGGGCTGCTCTGGGGCCGCGACTGGGCCGCGCTCGCCGCGCTGATCCCGACGTTCTCCGGCGCAGACGACCCGGGGTCGGCGTTCACCCCCGGCGGCTACCACTCCTTCGAGCACCGCTGGGCCGTGCGCGAGGCGTTCGAGTTCCACGAGCGGATCGGCCGCGACCGGATCGCCGCCCGCATCACCGAGCAGGCCACCCAGCTCAAGGAGGGCCTCGCGAAGATCGACGGTGTCCGGCTGATCACGCCGGTCTCCCCCGACCTGTCCGCGGGCATCGTCTGTTGTGAACTGTCCACTATGGATGCCGTCGCGGCGACCGTGCGGTTGCGCGGCGAGCACAAGATCTCCGCGAGCGTGACGCCCTACGCCCAGCGGTACCTGCGCTTCGGCCCGAGCATCGTGACCACCCCGGAACAGATCGGCAGGACGATCAAAGCGGTCGCGGCGATCGTCTAGCGCGCCGCACCTCGCTGCCCGGTAAACCACGGCGACGCCGATCGGGCCACGACCCGGGCGAGCAGCGGGTGGCTCACGGCCACAGCAGCTCCCGCTCGAGGTCCGGCGCCGCGAACTCCAGCAGCCGCAACGCCTCCGCCTCGACGTCGTCCCGGTCGGCGGCCGGCAGGCGCTCGAACAGCTCCACCGAGATCGTCAGCCGCGTGCGCGCCCACCGCAGCCGCCACGCGCCGCGCACGGTGCCGTCGACCAGGACCGTCGGCCAGGTCGCCGAGCCCTCGCAGATCCGCTTGCGGTACTCGTCCGGCAGCACCCGGGTGCGGTCGACGTAGGCGAGGATCAGGTTGTCGAACTCCGGCAGGAACCGGACCGGCGCTGGCGTGTCCGGGTCGGGATACGTCATGTCGGGCAGGTCCAGCAGGTCGCCGTCGAGCCGCACCAGGTCCGGCAGTTCCGCCACCACCTCGCCGAGCCCCGGCACGCCCGACCACGCCTGCACGTCCCGCACCGTCGCCGGGCCGAACCCCGCCAGGTACCGGCGCACCAGCTGCGTCGGGTCCGGCGCGGCGAGCGGCCGGCCCAGCCACTCGGCCGCCAGGGCGAACGGCGTCGCCCCACCCCGGCGCCACGTCCCGTTCGGCGGCGGGTGCACCACCGGGACGAGACACTGCACCGACCACGCGAGCGCGTCCGGCGGTACGCCCGGCCAGCGCGGCGCCAGCAGGTCGCGCAGCTGCGGGCGGGTCAGCGTCCGGCCGGCCAGCAGCGCCTCCCCCGCGGCCGCCAGCTCGGCCAGGTCCACGCCCTCGGTCACCCGCCCGAACGCGGCCTGCCGCCCCCGCGCGAGCGTCGCCGCCACGAGCGGGCGCAGCCACAGGTAGTCAGCGGCCGCCAGCAGGTGCTGGGTCCCGCGCAGCGTCGACGACCGCACGACCGACCGGTCCTCCAGCAGCCCCGTCAGGTCGCCGAGCGCGAACCCGTCGAGCCGCGACCACAGGCCGAGGTAGGGCGCGTTGGACTCCTGCGCCTGCACGGCCACCAGCCGCCCGAAGGCGTCCAGGGTGGACACGCCGGACCGGCGGAGCAGCAGCTGCCGGTCCAGCGTCGTCCGGTTGAGGCGGCGAAGCTCAGCGGTGCGCACGGAAGAAGCCTCGCAGGTCTCCGGCGAGCAGGTCCGGCGCCTCCATGGCCGGGAAGTGCCCGCCCCGATCGTGCTCGGTCCAGCTCGTGACCGCGCCGTCCGGGTCGAGCATCGAGCGGACCGAGTGGTCGGCGGCGAACACGGACACGCCGAGCGGCACGCCGCCCGCGTTCAACGGCGCGGCCCCGGTCTCGCCGACGAACGCCTTGAACGCCTGCATGCCCTCGTAGCCGAACTGCGCCGACGACGCGCCCGAGCCGGTGAACCAGTACACGCTGACGTTGGTCAGCAGCCGGTCGACGTCCACCGCGTCCTGTGGCAGCGGTTTGGCCGGGTCCGTCCACGCCGCGAACTTCTCCGCGATCCACGCCAGCTGCCCGGCCGGCGAGTCGTTGAGCGCGAACGCCAGCGTGGACGGCCGGGTCGCCTGCAGGTGCAGGTAGCCGAGCCCCTCCTCCTGGAACGTGTTGAACCGCTCCGCCCGCGCCTTGTCCACATCGGACAGGCCGCCGGTCGGCAGCGGCGGACCGAACGGGACCGGCCCGGGCCCGGTGATGTGCGCAGCCACGACCCGGCCCGGCGCGACCATCGGCAGCATGCCGGTCACGCCGGCTCCGATGTCACCGCCGTGCGCCCCGAACCGCTCGTACCCGAGCTCGCCCATCACCGCGGCGAACGCGCTCGCGACACGGAACAGGTTGCCCCAGCCCGGCTCGCGCATCGGTGTGGAGAAGCCGAACCCGGGCAGCGACGGGAACACGAGGTGGAACTCGTCGGTCAGCAGCGGCACGAGGTCGAGCAGCTCGACGAACGAGCTCGGCCAGCCGTGGGTGACGAGCAGCGGCAGCGCGTCCGGGTTCGCCGAGCGCACGTGCACGAAGTGCAGGCGCTGACCGTCCACTGTAGTCGTGTACTGCGGGAACGTGTTGAGCCAGGCCTCCTGGGAGCGCCAGTCGTGGCCGGTGCGCCAGTAGCCGGCGAGGTCGCGGAGGTAGCCGACCGGCACGCCGCGTTCCCAGCCGACGCCGGACATGTCGGTCGGCCACCGGGTGGCGGCGAGGCGGGCGTCGAGGTCGTCGAGGTCGGCCTGCGGGATGTCGATGCGGAAGTTCTCGATGTCCATGTGCCGAGGTTAGGAGCTATCGCGGAAGGGTTCGTTCCGCGATTGGTGGCAGAATGTCACCCATGTTGGACACCTCGGCGCGGCTTCTGCGCCTGCTCTCGCTGCTGCAGGCGCGGCGCGACTGGACCGGCCCGGCGCTGGCAGAGCGGCTCAGCGTCTCCACCCGGACCGTGCGCAACGACGTCGAGCGGCTGCGCAACCTCGGCTACCCCGTGCACGCCACCCCGGGCGTGGCCGGCGGGTACCGGCTCGGCGCCGGCGCGCAGCTGCCGCCGCTGCTGCTCGACGACGAGGAGGCCGTCGCCGTCGCGGTCGGGCTGCGCACCGCTGCCGGCGGCACGGTCACCGGCATCGAGGAGACCTCGGTTCGCGCGCTCACCAAGCTCGAGCAGGTCCTGCCCGCGCGGCTGCGGCACCGGGTCAACGCCCTGCACACCGCGACGGTCCCGGTGCCCGGCGGTGGACCGACCGTCGCCGCCGAGGTGCTGACCACGCTCGCCGCCGTGTGCCGCGACCACGAGCGGCTGCGCTTCGACTACACCACCCACGACGGCCACGAGATCGTGCGGCACGTGGAGCCGCACCGGCTCGCGCACGCACGCGGCCGCTGGTACCTCGTCGCCTACGACGTCGACCGGGCCGACTGGCGCACCTTCCGCGTCGACCGGCTGCGCCCGAAGGTCCCGACGGGCCCGCGGTTCGCGCCGCGCGAGCCGCCCGGAGGCGACCTCGCCGCGTACGTGGCGGCGAAGCTCGGCACCGCGATGTGGCGGTTCCGGGCCACCGTCCGCGTGTTCGCCCCACCCGACGAGCTCGCGAAGCGGCTGCCGCCGGGCATCGAGCTGCTCGAGACGGCCGCCTCGTCGTGCGTGGTCGCGGTCGGCTCGGACACGCCGCAGATGCTGGCCGTCTACATCGGACTCCTGGACGCCGACTTCGAGGTGACCGGGCCACCGGAGCTCCTCGAGCAGTTCGGGATCCTTGCCGGGCGGTACGCCCGGGCGGCGAGAATCGGGTCATGACCGAACCGAGCCCGCGCACGCGGATCCTCGCCGAGTGCGCCCGGCAGGGCCGGCCCGCGGTGGTCGCCGGCTGCGTGCGCCTGCTGTCGGGCGGCGACGCCGACGACGCGTTCATCCGCGTGCTCGCCGGCCGGACCGCGCCGTGGTGGTTCGCGAACCGCGAGGACGAGGAGCTGCGGTACTGGCCGCGGGTGTGGGGCGCGCGAGGGCTGTTGTGGGCGTGGGAGGACAGCGCGCTGCCGGCGTTGCGCGGCGCGCTGCGCGATCCGGCGTGGCGGGTCCGCGAGATGGCCGCGAAGGTCGTCGCCCGCAACCTGGTGGGTGACGCCCTCGACGACGTGGCGTCCCTGCGCGAGGACCCCGTCCGCCGGGTGCGCGTCGCCGCCGGCCGCGCGGTGGCCACCCTCACCGCGAAGGGCGCGTGAGCTCCCAGATCACGTCGATGCCGACCTCGCCGCCGAACGCGGGCTCCCGCGGCGGCGTGCGCCGGGCGATCTCCGTGAACCCCAGCCGCCGCGGCACGCCGGCGCTCGCCGCGTTCGCCGCGTCGTGCCAGATCTGCACGCGGGCGACCCAGGGCAGCGCGAACGCCTCCTCGACGAGCAGGCCGGCCGCCGTCGTCGCGTAGCCGTGGCCGGTGTGCGCGGGGTGCAGCCAGTAGCCGATCTCCAGCGCGTCCGGCACCTCGTTGCGTTCCATCCCGGCGGTGCCGACCGGCGCGCCGGCCACGAAGATCCCGTACGAGTAGACCTCGCCGGCGGCGCGGTTCTCCGCGCTCCGGACGATGAAGGCGGCCGCGTCCTCGCGGGTGTACTCGTCGTCCGCCCACGACATCCACGGGCGCAGCGACTCCTGCGCCTCCGCCACCAGCCGGTGCAGCACGTCGACCTCGCCGGAGTCCCACGGACGCAACGTGACGTGCCCGCGCGACAGCGGCATCGGACGGCCGTTCAGGCGACCGGGCGAGCCGACCAGTGCAACGGATCCGGGCGGACCAGCGACACCGCGGCCAGCACCGACGCGGCGACCGCGAGCGCGATCCAGGCCCAGTTGTACATCATCTGCTGACCGTCGGCGGAGTACGGCGCCACCATGAACACCGACACCCCGACGAACACGGCCAGCTGGCGCGGCTTCCACGGCAGCCCGACCGCGAGCACCAGGCCCCACATCAGGTACCACGGCAGCAGCGTCGGCGACAGCAGCGCCACCGCGAACAGCGCGTACGCCGCCTTCCGCACCACGTCCGGGCCCTCGGCGGCGCGGGAGCGCCACCACAGCCGGACGAGGACGAGCACCAGGATGGCCTGGCCGACGAGCCTGGTGACCGTGATGACCACGGTCTCCGGCACCTGCACGGCGATGCCGATGATCGCGTGGACCAGCTCGCCCGCCGCGGTCGGCGCGCCCAGCCAGTTCACCAGCTTCGAGGACGCGTCGATGTGGTGGATCCAGCCCACGTTGACGCCGGCGGCCAGCGACACGGCCGCGAGCACCACAGCGAACACCACCACGGCGCACGCGCACGCCCGGGCGAAGTTGCGCCAGCGCGTCGACGACAGGTGCCCGGCCCACACCCACACGAGGAACGGCACGGCCACGAGCGCGCTCGCCTTGGTCGCGACCGCCAGCGTCACCAGCGCGAACCCGGCCACGTGCTTGCGGTCGAGCAACAGCAGCGTGCCGGCCGCCAGGAACCCGACCATCAGCAGGTCGTTGTGCGGCCCGCCCACCAGGTGCACCACCATCAGCGGCCCGGCGAACAGCGCCCACGCCGCCACCGGCAGCCGCCCGCCCAGGTGGCGCACCAGCCCCGGCAGCGCCCACAGCAGCAGGGCGAGGCCCGGCAGCAGCAGCACACGCATCAGCAGCGAGCCGACCAGGATGTTCGTCCCGGTCAGCCACACGGCGAACTTGGCGAGCAGGATGAACACCGGCCCGTACGGCGACGGCTGGTCGAGCCAGAACGGGTGCACGTTCTCCAGGAGCTCCGGCGAGGTCAGGATGCCCGGTCCGGCGGAGAACGGGTCGATGCCCGCCAGCGCCACCGCGCCCTGCGCCAGGTAGGAGTACACGTCGCTGGTGAACATCGCGGGCGCGAGCAGCATCGGGGCGATCCAGCACGCGGCCGCGATCAGCACCGGGCGGGTGCCGACCCGGCCGGCGAGCACCTGGCGGCCCAGCCGGATCCACGCCCAGATCAGCAGCACGTAGCCCGCGTAGACGACGATCGTGCAGAGCATCTTGCCGTGCCCGTAGCGCATCCACGAGAACACGCCGTCGGACATGATCGGGTCGTTCACGACGCCCGCGGCGGCGCCCAGGCCGCCGATCAGCATCAGCAGCGAGCCGATCGTCCCGAGGACGATCGTGCGTCTCGGAACGATGGTCTCGACCGTCGCGGGCGCCTCGGTAGCGGGCACGGTCTCGGCTCCCCCGGGAGCGGTCTCGGTGTCAGCGCTCAACGCGTCATCCCTACCGGCGTGAGTGGTTCGTCGTCCGGCCCGAACAGGTTCAGGGGGTCCGGCCGGAGCAGGGACACCCCGGCGAGCACCGACACGCCCGCGGCGAGTGCGATGAACAGCCAGTTGTAGAGGAGGTCGTCGCCCGCCGGCGTGTAGGTCAGCACGAGGAACACCGCCAGCGTCACCTGCACGGCGAGCTGACGGCGCTTCCAGGGCAGCGCGGCGGCGAGCATGAACCCCCAAGTCAGGTACCAGGGCAAGGTGGCCGGCGACAGGATCGCCACGGCCAGCAGCGCGATCGCGGCCCGCTTGACCGCGTCCGGGCCGCCGTCGCGGGCGCGCCACCACTGTTTGAACAGGATAACCGCCAGCAGGATGCCGCCGATGACGCGGAGTCCGTTGACGAAGTAGACCTTCGGCAGGTCGATCACCAGGCCGACGATGCGGTGGATGAACTCGCCGATCCCGGTGGGCAGCGACAGCCAGTTCACGATCGCGGTCGGCGCATCGAGCGCGGCGATCCAGCCGAGGTCCACTCCGGACACGAAGGTCGCCGCGGCGAACGTGACGACGAAGATCCCGATGGAGCAGGCGCACGCGCGCGCGAAGTTGCGCCAGCGGGTCGACGAGAGGTGCCCGGCCCACACCCACACGAGGAAGGGCAGGGCGATCGCGGCGGTCGCCTTCACCGCGACGGCGAGCGTCAGCAGCACCATGCCCAGGACGTGCCGCCGGTCCAGCATCAGCGCGGTCCCCGCCGCGAGGAAACCGACCATCAGCAGGTCGTTGTGCGGCCCGCCGATCAGGTGCACGACCGTCATCGGCCCGGCGATCGCGAGCCACAGCGCCACCGGCAGGCGCCCGCCCAGGTGGCGCACCAGCCGCGGCATGGCCCACAGCAGCAGGCCCACGCCGGTCACCAGGCCGAGCCGCATCAGCAGCACGCCGGCGATCATGTTCGTGCCGGTGATCGAGATGACGCCCTTGGCGAGCAGGATGAAGAGCGGCCCGTACGGCGCCGGGGTGCTCTGCCAGAACGAGTCGACGTTGTCCACCACCGGGTCGACGTCGAGGTTGCCGGGGCCGACCGTGAACGGGTCGAACCCGTGCAGCGGCAGGGTTCCGTAGGCGATGTAGAGGTACGCGTCGCGGCTGAACACCGGCGGCGAGAACAGCATCGGCACGATCCAGCACGCCGCCGCGACGAGCACCGGCCGGGACCCGACGCGACCGGCCAGCACGTGCCGGCCGAGCCGCACCCACGCCCACACCACCAGCAGGAACCCGGTGTACAGGACAAGCGTGGCGGCCATCCGCCCGTGGCCGTACCGGATCCACGACACCGCGCTGCGGCCGAGTAGCGGGTCCGACGCCAGGATCGCGCCCGCGCCGAGCGCGCTGACCAGGATCAGGACGCTGCCGGCCGTCCCGAGTGCGATCGTGCGCACCGGCATTGGGTGCGTGCGCACGGTGGGGTGCGCGTCGGTCGCGTCAACGGTGGTCACAGGAGGCGCCTTGGTGGTGGTGAACATGGCGGTCTGAGATTACACAGGGGCGCTGGTCTGTTTGCCGCAACGGCCCATTTGGGCGCACCCGGCGTGCCGGCCGCGACACCCCGGGTAATGATCATCCCGGGGAAGAGCCTAGCCCTCAGGCCTGGGTCGGCTGCGTGGTGGGCAGCGCGGCGAGCAGCGAGCGGGTGTAGTCGTGCTTCGGCTCGCGCAACACCTCGTCCACCGGGCCCACCTCGACCAGCTCGCCGCGGTACATCACGGCCACCCGGTCGGCGATGTTCCAGGCCAGGCCGAGGTCGTGCGTGATCACCAGCGCGGCCAGGTCCAGCTTGGCGCGCAACCGCAGCAGCAGCGCCAGGATCTCGCCGCGCACCGACGCGTCCAGCGACGCCACGGGCTCGTCGGCGACCAGGAGGTTCGGCTCCAGCGCGAGCGCCCCCGCGATCACCACGCGCTGCCGCTGGCCACCGGAGAGCTGGTGCGGCAGCAGCGGCATGAACTCCTCGGACGGGCGCAGCTCGGCGGCCTCCAGGGCGGCGGCGACGCGCTCCCGCTCGGTGCCGTTCTCACCGCCGGCCAGCCCGTGGATGCGCAGGCCCTCGGCGACCGACTCGTACACCGAGTGCCGCGGGTTCAGCGCGCTCGTCGGATCCTGCAGCACGAGCTGGACCTGCCGGCGGTATGCCCGCAGCGCGCGGCTGGTCGCCGGCACCGGCACGCCGTCGTAGACGACCCGGCCGCTCGTCGGCGGCTGCAGGCCCAGGATCGCGCGCGCCAGCGTGGTCTTGCCCGACCCAGACTGCCCCACCAGCGCGACGATCTCGCCGCGGCGCACTTCGAGGTCGACGCCCGCGACGGCGTGGGTGACCACCCGGCCGCGGCCGGTGAACGTCACCCGCAGGTCTTCGGTGCGCAGCAGCGGCTCGCCGTCCGTCGCCGCCGGCTCGGCCGCGGGCGGGTCGGGCAGGCCCAGCGGGCTGTTCGTCGCGGGCGCGTACCGGTACTCCGGGTCGCCGACCGTCGGGAACGCGGCGGCGAGCGCCTTCGTGTGCGGGTGCGTGGGCTCGGCGATGATCGACGCGGCCGCGCCCTCCTCCACGACCCGGCCCTCGTACATCACCGCGAGCCGCTGGCAGGTCGACGCGAGCACGGCCAGGTCGTGGGAGATCATGACGAGCCCGATGTCGCGCTGTGCCACCAGGTTCGTCATCAGGTCGAGCACCTGGGCCTGCACGATCACGTCGAGCGCGGTGGTCGGCTCGTCCGCGATGATCAGCCGCGGCTCGCAGGCAAGGGCCATCGCGATCATCACGCGCTGCTTCTGGCCGCCGGAGAGCTCGTGCGGGTAGGCGTCGCCCTTCGCCGCGGGCAGCTCGACCTGCGCGAGCAGCTCGGTGACCCGCTTGCGCAGCTCGCCCGCGGGCGGCTGGGTCTTGCTGTGCAGCACGATCGGCTCGGCGATCTGGTCGCGTACCCGCCGCACGGGGTTCAGCGCGTGCATCGCGCCCTGGAACACGATCGCCGCGCTCGTCCAGCGGACCGCGCGCAGCCGGCCCCACTTCATCCGCCGGACGTCCTCGCCGTCGAGCAGGATCTCGCCGCCGATCTCCGCCGACGTGGGCAGCAGCCGCAGCACCGACATCGCGAGCGTCGACTTGCCGCAGCCCGACTCCCCCGCGAGGCCCAGCGTCTCGCCCGCGTCGAGCGTCAGGTCGACGCCGCGCACGGCCTCTACCTCCCGCGTGCCGCTGCGGTAGCGGACGCTCAGGTCCCTCAGCTCCAGCAGCGCCGTCTTCTCGCCCACCCGCTCAGCCCTCCCGCAGCCGTGGGTTCAGGACGCTCTCGAGCGCCCGCCCGCACATCGTGAACGCCAGCACCACGATGCCGATCGCGATGCCCGGCGGCAGCAGGTACCACCAGGCGCCGGCGATGACCGCGCTGTCCAGCCACGCCGAGCGCAGCATGGTGCCCCACGACGGCCGCATCGGGTCCGGGTCGCCGAGGCCGAGGAACGACAGCGTCGACTCCGCCACGATCGCGCTGCCGACCGCGAGCGTGGTGTTCACGAACACCAGCGGCAGCACCGCGGGCAGCACGTGCTTGGTGATCACGTGCGCGTGCCCGCCGCCGAGCGCCTTGGACCGCTCGATGTACGGCCGCGCCTCGATCGTCAGCGTCTGCGCCCGGACCAGCCGCGCGCCCGACGCCCACGACGTGAGCCCGATCGCGAGGATGATCGTGCCGATGCCCTGCTGCAGGACGGTCGACAGCGCGATCGCCAGCACCAGGGACGGCAGCACGAGGAAGAAGTCGGTGATCCGCATGAGCGTGGCCGACACCCACCGGCCGTAGTGCGCGGCCAGGATCCCGATGACCGTGCCGATCGCGATCGACAACAGCGTGGCCACGAGCCCGACGGTCAGCGACATCCGCGAGCCCCACAGCGTGAGCAGCAGGACCGACCGGCCGGACCGGTCGGTGCCGAGCGGGAACTCCGCGCTCGGCGGCTCCATCGTGCCGCCGGTCGCCTTCGTGACGTCCAGGCCCTCCTGGTCGGTGATCACCGGCGCGAGCACCGCCAGCAGCACGATCACCACGAGCAGGCCGAGCCCGGCCAGGCCGGTGCGCTGCTTGGCGAACTCCCGCCAGCCGGCGGCGAACGCGGCGCCGCGGCGCCGCCACACCATGGCGCGGGCGCTCGTGCGGGTCCTGGGGGCGCTCACGCGGCACGCACCCTCGGGTCGAGGACGCGGTAGAGCACGTCCGCGATCACGTTCATGGCGATCACCGCGGCGGCCAGCACGATGAAGGTGCCCTGCAGCAGCGGCAGGTCGCGGTTGCTCAGCGCGTCGTAGGTGAGCAACCCCAGGCCCGGCCAGGAGAACACCGTCTCCACGGTGACCGCGCCGGCGATCACGAACCCGAGGTGCAGGAACACCAGGGTCACCGTCGGCAGCAGCGCGTTGGGCACCGCGTGCCGGCGGCGGACGAGGTCGTCGCGCAGGCCCTTCGCCCGCGCGGTGGTGAGGTAGTCAGCGTCCATCTCCTCGATGAGCGACGACCGCATGACGAGCTGGTACTGCGCGTAGATCACCGCGACGAGCGTGATCGTCGGCAGCACCATGTGGTGGGCGATGTCGACCGCCTGCGACAGGAAGTCCGGCGGCGTGTCGGAGTCGACCAGCCCGGCGGTCGGGAACAGCCCGCTCGACGCGGCGAGTAGCAGCATGCCCAGCCAGAAGGTCGGCGTGGACCACAGGGTCAGTGCCACCCCCGTGGCGACCCGGTCGAACCGGTTGCCCCGCCGCCACGCCGACCGCGTACCGAGCCACAGGCCCAGCGCCACCGCGATGAGCGTGGACACCCCGACGAGCAGCAGGGTCGGTCCCAGCCGCTCGCCGATCTTCTGCAGCACCGGCACCCGGTAGACGTAGGACTCGCCGAGGTCGCCGTGCAGCAGCCGCCCGACGTAGTCGAAGAACTGCTGGTACAGCGGGTCGTCGAGGCCGAGCTGACGCCGCAGCGCCGCCATCTGCTCCGGGGCGGCGGGCCGGCCGCGGAACATGGTCTGGATGACGTCTCCGGGCAGCACCCGGAACAGCAGGAACCCGAGCACGATCACCAGTGCCAGGCTGATCAGGCCGCCGCCGATCTTGGTCAGCACATAGCGGAGGGCTCCGCCACCACGGGTGGGTGGCGGAGCCTCCGCGAGTGCTTCCTCGGTCGGGATGAGGATGTCCGACACAGAGCCGCCTCTCCGGAATTCACGGTGTTGGTCACGTGCCAGCGAACGGTGCGGATGTCCGGTGATCGTGGCTGAGTACCGTCACGATCCCCGGAGATCGCGTTGGCCGGCGCGGAACGTCACACGATGATCCACGAGGCGGCCTTACTCGCGGTCTTCGGCGGTCTTGCGCCTGCCGCGGGCGAACAGCAGACCGCCGACGAGCAGGATCACGACGACGCCGCCGACGATGCCGAGGATGAGCCCGGTGTTGCCACCGGAGTCGGCCGCGGCTTCGGTGGTGTCCGCGTCGGAGGTGGTCATCATCCCGTTCTCGTCGAACGTCGGGACCGGACCCGCACCCTTGGGCGTGGCGCCGAGATAGCCCCAGTAGCCCTGCTGGTTCATGATCACGCCGTTGTCCGCGGGCTGCTTCGGGAAGCCCTCGAACGCGTCCTTGCGGTAGGCCTCGAGCGCGTTGTCGTAGCCCAGGATGACCAGAGTGGCCTGGTCGTAGAGCCGTGCCTGCATCTTCTTGACGATGTCGGCCCGCTTGGCCGGGTCGAACTCCTGCAGCTGATCGGCGTAGAGGTCGTCGTACTCCTTGTCGCACAGGAAGGAGTCCGGCGTGGCGCCCTGGCCCTGGGCGTTCGGGCGGTTGCCGCAGGTCTGCAGCGACAGCACGTAGTCCGGGTCCGGGTTGGCGTTCCAGCCGGAGAACGCGATGTCGAAGTCGCCGCGGGTGGTGTCCTCGTTGACCTGGTCGTCCGAGCGTGGCTGCAGGGCGACGTTGATGCCGATGTCCTTCAGCCAGCCCTTGATGAACGGGCCGCCGGTCTCGTCGAGGTTGGCCTCGGCGTGTGCGAGCAGCCGCAGGTTCAGCGGCTTGCCGGTCTTGTCGAGCCGGATGCCGTCGGCGCCCTTCTTGTAGCCGGCGTCGTCGAGCATCTGGTTGGCCTTGTCGATGTCGAACGACCGTTTCTCGTCGCCGGAGGGCTTCCAGGCGTAGTCGGCGAACACCGGCGGGATGTAGCCCTGTCCCTCCTCGCCGTAGCCACCCCACACCTTGTCGACCAGCGTCTTGGAGTCGATCGCGGTGGCGATGGCCTGGCGCAGCTTGACGTCCTTGAGCGCCGGGTTGCCGTTGCCGATCGCCTTGCCGTCGCTGGTCGCCGCCCCCGGGTTGATCACGATCTCGTTGAACCGGCGGTTCTGCGCGTTGTTCGTGACGATGTCCGGGTTGCCCTTGAGCGCGTCGAACTGGGTCGGGGTGAGGCGGTTGATCAGGTCGACCTGGCCGCTCTGCAGCGCCGTGACGGCCGCGTCGGCGTTGCGGTAGTAGATGAAGTGCACCTCGTCGACCTTCGGCGCGCCCCGCCAGTAGTTCTTGTTGGCCTTCATCTTGACGAACTGGGCCTCTTTGAACTCCGTGACGGTGTACGGCCCGCTGCCGACCATCGGGAACTGCGGCTCGGCGCCGATGTCGGACATCTTCGACCAGATGTGCTCCGGCACGATCGGGATGTCCAGCGCGAGCATCGTCGCCTGCGGCACCTTGGTCTTGATCACCAGGGTGTTGTCGTCGGTCGCCTCGACCGACTCCCACTGCTTGGTGTAGCTGCCGTTGGCCGTCGCCGCGGTCTCGTCGGTGAGCATCTTGTTGAAGGTGAACGCGGGATCCTTCGCGGTCACCGGCTCGCCGTCGGACCACTTCACGCCCTTGCGCATGTGGAACGTCCAGGTGAGCTTGTCGTCGGACGTCTCCCACGACTCCGCCAGGCTCTTCGTCGGCGTCTGGTCCTTCTGGCTGTAGACCGTGAGGTAGTCGAACGCCGTGCGCAGGATGTCGGTCCCCGTCCGGGTGATGCTGATGAACGGGTTGAGCGAGTCGATCTCCTGCGTCACGCCGATCTTGAGGATCTTGTGCTGCTGTACGCTCGCCGCGTGCGGGGCGGGTGCGGTCGACGCGCCGGCCGGAGCCGCCAGAGGCAGCGTGACCAGTGCGGACACGAGAAGTGTGATACCGAGCGCGGCACGCCTCGATCTCACGATGATCACCTCTTCCTGATAGTTGAGAGGAAGTAACCACCTATCACTTGAGAAAGTCAACAAGTGTCGGCGACGTGTACCAAGCCGTAACGTGGAGCGCGTGCGGATCATGATTTCAGCCGACATGGAAGGCGCGACGGGCGTCACGTGGACCGCGGACGTCGAGGTGGGTACCGAGCAGTGGCAGCGGTTCCGGAAGATGTTCACCGGCGACGTGAACGCCTGCGTCGCCGGGCTGTTCGCGGGCGGCGCGACAGACGTCCTGGTGAACGAGGCGCACTCGTCGCAGCGCAACATCCTGCTCGAGGACCTCGACACGCGGGCGCGCATGCTCACCGGCAGGCACAAGCCGCTGTCGATGATGCAGGGCATCGACTCCGGTGTGGACGGCGTGGTGTTCCTCGGCTACCACGCGGCCGCCGGCCTTGACGGTGTCCTCTCTCACACCTACCTGCCGAACCAGATCACCGGCGTGTGGCTCGACGGCGTGCGGGCCAGCGAGGGCCGGCTCAACTCGGCGCTCGCCGCCGAGCACGGCGTGCCCGTCCTGCTGGTCACCGGCGACGACCTGACCTGCGCGGACGCTCGCGAGTACGACCCGGAGGCGCAGGCCGTGGCGGTGAAGGAGTGCGTCAGCCGCTACGCCGCGATCTGCATCCCGCCCGCGGTCACCGCGACCATGATCACCGACGCCGCGCGGGTCGGCATGAAGCGGGCCGGACGTTTCGCGGGCTCCGCCGGCGGGCACCGGATCGAGGTCGAGTTCGACGCGGCTCACCTCGCCGCGGCCGCGGCCGTGGTGCCGACCGTCGAACTGCTGGACGTGCGCCGGGTCGGTTTCGATGCCGCGTCCATGACCGATGCGATGAAGGCGTTCAAGGTGGTCACCGCCATCGCGAGCGGGGCCGTGGAGGGCAGCTATGGCTGAGGCCGTCGAGGAACTGTGCGCGCAGCTGATCAGGTACGACACGACCAACCTCGGCAACGGCGACTCCATGGGCGAACGCGACGCGGCCGAGTACATCGCCGCGAACCTGTCCGCGGCGGGGGTCACGCCGACGCTGCTCGAGCGCTCGCCGCGGCGCAGCAACGTGCTCGCCCGCGTGCCCGGGTCTGACCCGGCGCTGCCTCCGCTGCTCGTGCACGCCCACCTCGACGTGGTTCCCGCCGACCCGGCTGAATGGACGGTGCCGCCCTTCGCCGGCGAGATCCGCGACGGCTACGTGTGGGGCCGCGGCGCGGTGGACATGAAGGACATGTGCGCCACCGTGCTGACCGTCGTGCACCGGTGGGCGGCCGAGGGGCGCGGGCCGCGGCGGGACCTCGTGCTCGCGTTCGTGGCCGACGAGGAGGACAAGGGCGAGTGGGGCGCGCACTGGCTCGTCGCGGAGCACCGCCGGCTGTTCGACGGCGTCGGCGCGGCGATCGGCGAGTCCGGCGGCTACACCGTGCGCGCGGCGTCGGCCGCGGGTGCGCAGGTCCGGCTCTACCCGGTGGCGACCGCCGAGCGCGGCACCTCGCACCTGAAGCTGACCGCGACCGGCCGGGCCGGGCACGGCTCGCGGCGCAACGACGACAACGCCGTGCGCAAGCTCGTCGCCGCCGTGCAGCGGCTGTCCGAACACCGGTGGCCGGTCGTGCTGACACCCGCCGTGCGCGCGTTCTTCGAGCGGGCGGGCGCGGCACTCGGCATCGCGGTGGACCTGTCCTCCGACGGGGCGGTCGACGACACGCTGCGCCGGTTCGGGTCGGCGGCGAAGATCGCGGAGAACACGGTGCGCAACAGCACCACGCCGACCGTGCTCGACGCCGGCTACAAGGTCAACGTCATCCCCGGCACGGCGTCCGCGCAGATCGACACCCGGGTGCTGCCCGGGACCCAGGACGACCTGCTCGCCGAGGTCGACCGGCTGATCGGGCCGGAGGTCACCCGCGAGCTGGTCACCGACCAGCCACCGGTGCAGGCGCCGGTCGACTCGCCGTGGTTCACGGCCATGGCGGACGCCCTGGCCGCCGAGGACCCCGGCGCGGTGGTCGTGCCGTTCTGCATGGGCGGCGGCACGGACGCGAAGGCCTTCGCCGGGCTGGGCATCGACTGCTACGGGTTCGCGCCGCTGTGGGTGCCCGAGGACTTCGACCACCGGCTTATGGCCCACGGCGTGGACGAGCGGGTGCCGGTCGAAGGCCTGCGCTTCGGCGCGAACGTGCTCGACCGGTTCCTCTCGACGGTCTAGCGGGTCCGGTAGTGGTACCGGGCGGCCTGGCGGAACCCGGCCCGGGCGTAGAACGCCCGCGCGCCCGGGTTGTCCTCGCGCACCTGCAGCCAGCAGTGCCGCACGCTCGCGCCCTCGAGCAGCCCCGCGCAGCAGCACCCTGCCGAGCCCGCGCCGCCGCGCGTCCGGCCGGACCGCCATGCAGTACAGCCCGCCCCATTCCCCGACGATCGCCACCCGCGCCACCGCGGCGACACCATCGTCGTCGAGCACGCTGCCGTACCGGGCCGGCCCGCTGGTCAGGATCCGCCGCGCCACTGCCCGCGCCGCCTCGTCACCCCGCCCGTCGATGGCCCACCACAGGTCCATCCACGCCTCGTCCGGCTCGTCGGCGACCAGCACCTCCCCTCGTGGCAACCCGCCCAGCAGGTCCGCCACCTGCGCCACCTCGACCGAGGTCGGCGAGCCGTAGGTGTAGCCGCGCGCGGCCAGCCGCGCGTCCAGGTCCGGCGGGTGGACGGTGGGGCCCAGCTGGAAGATCGCCGGCAGGCCGCGGCCGGCGTAGAGCCGCTCGACCTCGTCGATCGCCGCGCTGACGCGCGGTGGCTCCGCGAGCGGAGCCACCGAGTTCGCCCGCTGCGTCACCCCGCCCGACAGCCGCGCCACCCAGCCGTCGATGTCCACTTCGGACAACGCGGGCCAGCCGCGGCGCAGCAGCTCATCCCACACGGCCCGGCGGCAGCCCGGTCGGGTTGATCTCGGGCAGGATCCCGGCGCGCCAGAGGGCCGCCACCGAAGGCCGTAACGTCGCGATGACCTTCTCGACGCCGGCCTCCCCCAGCGTCGACAGCCCGCCGGTCCACGCCCGCTCGTCGGTGCGCTCCTCGATCGCGTCCAGGAACTCCCGGCCCCAGGCGGTCAGGGTGCCGTCGTAGTCCAGCATCCCGCGTGAGCGCAGCGCCTTGGCGGCCGCGTCCCAGTCGTCCACCGACCAGCCGCGCACGGACCGCATCAGCTCGGCGGGGAACTTGCCGGCGCCGACCTGCAGCACGAGGGCTTCGAGACCGGTCACGCCGTGCGAGAGAAGGGCCGCCACGTGCCCGTCGCCGCGGTGTTCGCGCAGCGTCGTCGCGAGCTGCCACATCGCGGCGACCGGATCCGCCGGCAAGGGAAGGGACGCGTTCGCCGCGTAGAGCGCCCGCCCGGTCGGGTCGGCCGAGTTGGCGACCGGCGCGAGGAGCGGGACCGCCTCGGCGCACGCGGCCTCGTCGACCCCGGCCGACCGCAGCGCCGCCACGGCCACCTCCGAGCGGGCGTCGAGGCAGGTGGCGGGCGTGGCACGCGACCACGCGTCCGGCAGGGCCTTGAACACCATGGACGGCTCGAACCCGGCGAACGTCGCGACCACGGCCGCCGCCCCGACCTGCCCGAGCGGTGCGGCGCGGAAGGCGAAGTAGGTCATCCAGAAGCCCCGCAGCCCGACCGCGATGCCGGCGTCACGCACGCCGGGCGCGAAGTAGACGACCCCGTGCAACGGTTCCAGCGCGGTCCACAACCGACGTGCGGGATGCATCGGCGGCTCCTTCCGTCTCCCTATGATCATGCGCCACCCAGCCCCGAAGCGGCACGACCGTGACGGATCTCAACCGATACGACGAATCACCCGGTGAGCGCCGGCCGTTTGAAGACCTGGTCGATGTGCCATGCGATATGTGCCGCCGCGGGCCGCGGCGTGCCGGGTCGCATCCGGAGCGGGCGGTGATGAAGGTCGTAGACGGTCTGCCCGGTGGACGTGCGGCTCGTGAAGCCCGCGGAGACGATGATCCGCAAGTCGTCACCGAGGCCCAGCACCCCATGGTCGAACAGCTTGTGGTGCAACGAGCACAGGGCCACGCCGTTGTCGAGCTCGTCCGGACCGCCGAAGCCGAACCAGCGCACGTGGGCAGCCTCCACGCCGACGGTGGCCGCGCCGAGCTGGCCGTCGAACCCGCAGAACGCGCACTGCCGGTCCCAGGCGGTCAGGATCGCGGCCGGCCATGATCCTCGCCGCCGCCGCGGAGGGATCGCGGTGCCGGGCGCGCCGAGAACGAGATCGGGATCGAGTCCGACCGCCGTCAGCACATCGGGGGCGATGGTCGGGGGAAACTCGGCTTCGACCAGCTGCCGCGCCGCGGCGCCGGCGATGTCCGGGTCTTTCAGGGCTTCTTCGAGTTCGGGTATCAGGCGGCCGACGACCTCGTGTTCGGTGAGCGGTCGGACGTTGTCGTTGGGTACTTCGTGGTCGAGCGTCCAGATTTCGTCCGAACGTAATCGGGTAAAGGGGTAAGCCGCGCTCTGAGTCCGCGATGTCGACGAGGGCGGGCCGAAGTCCCGGATCACGTCAGCGAGCTTGTCCGCGGTCGCAGACCAGGCGAGCGTGCTCGTCCCCTCGGCCGCGAGCCGGCCCAGCGCGAGAAGTACGAGCAGCCGCTTGTGCGGTGAGCGCCGGCCCTGCTGCTGGTGCTGCCGCAGCGACGCCAGCTGGGTCAGTACCTCGTCTCTGGACCACGGCTTTGTCGCCACGACATGGATCATGCCCGACCGCGGACGCGAGCCGCGGCATCGGCTCTAACATGTGGCCATGTCCGTCGCTCGCCTTGGCATGGTGTCGCTCGACTGCGCGGAAACCGTTCCGCTCGCCGAGTTCTGGGCAGGGTTGCTCGACGGAGCGGTGATCGGCGGCGACGAGCAGGTGTCCGTCGTGCGGGCCGGGGGCATGATGATCGCCATGATCCGGGTGCCCGGCTACCGGCAGCCGACCTGGCCCGGTGGGGACACGCCCAAGCACATCCACCTCGACCTCGCCGTCCGCGACCTCGACGAGGCGGAGGCCGAGGCGCTCCGGCTGGGCGCCACCAAGGCCGAACACCAGCCACAACCCGACCAGTGGCGCGTCTTCCACGACCCCGCCGGCCACCCCTTCTGCCTCACCGCGAACATCCCGTTCGAAACGGGCTGACCGCTCCAGACCCTCCGGCCGGGGGCTTCGGCGGGCCGGTTCGTGACTCTAGGATCATGCGCCACCGGTGGTGGGGCTACGTGGGTGAGGAGCGGCGCGGAATGGGTGCTCGGGGTTTCTTCTCTTCTTTCGAGAACACCGACCCCCCGCTGACCTGGATCGACGTCGTCGACATCGACGACGACGGCAGACCCCGCGTCGCCGGCGCCACGATGAGTACCCGCGAGGGCGGCGGCCCCGGCAAGCCGTACACGGGCAAGGCCGGCGTCGGCTTCACCGGCACCCGCGCCCTGCGCTACCAGGGCAGCCACGCCGCGCGCGGCCCCGCGAGCGTGGTCAACAAGCTCTTCCTCGTCGACATGCTCATCGCGCGCGACACGGAGCTCTCCTACGTGATCTTCCCCGAGCTCCTCGGCGACGACCTGCGCTACCCGAGCACCTTCGTCTGCCTCGACCTCGCCTTCGACGACGGCACGCGCCTGTCCGAGCTCGGCCTCGCCGATCAGCTCGGCTTCGCCTGGACCGCACGCGGCCAGGGCGAGTCCCGCGCGCTCGCACCCGGCCAGTGGAACCACCGGTCCGTCCGCATCGGCGGGGTCGCCGAGGGCAAGGTCGCGGTCAAGGTCCTGCTCGCCTACGACAACCCAGCCGGCCCCGCGGAGTTCGCCGGCTGGGTCGACGACATCTCGATCGTCGACCGCCCCAAGCCAGAGCAGCGCCGCCCGGCCGACTACGTGATCACCACCCGCGGCACGGACTCGGCCAAGGGGTACTCGCGCGGCAACACGTTCCCGGCGGCCGCCGTGCCGCACGGGTTCAACTTCTGGACACCGGTCACCGACGCCGGCACCAAGGACTGGCTCTACGCCTACCAGCGTCACAACAACGACCGGAACCTGCCCGCGATCCAGGCGTTGTCGGTAAGCCACCAGCCGAGCCCGTGGCTGGGCGACCGGCAGACGTTCCAGGTGCTGCCCTCCGCCACCGCCGGCAAGCCACGCGCCGGTCGCAAGGCACGCGGCCTGACCTTCCGGCACCGCAACGAGATCGCCCGCCCCCACCACTACGGCGTCCGGTTCACCAACGGCATCCGCGCGGACATCGCGCCCACCGACCACGCCGCACTGCTGCGCTTCACGTTCCCCGGCGAGGACGCCAACCTGATCTTCGACAACATCGGCCGGCAGGGCCGGCTCGTCCTGGATCCCGTCGGCGGCACCGTGTCCGGCTACACCGACGTCCGAAGTGGACTGTCCGCCGGCGCGACGCGGATGTTCTTCTACGCCACGTTCGACCGCCCGATCGCCGCCGGCGGCCACCTGTGGCGGTGGTTCTTCACCCGCAACGTCACCGGGTACCTGCGCTTCGAGCCCGACCCGGCCGGCCGGACCGTCGTGACGATGCGGGTCGCCACGTCGCTGATCAGCATCGCGCAGGCCAAGCGCAACCTGTGGCTGGAGATCTCCGACGCGGACACGTTCGAGACCGTCCGCGAGCGCGCGGCCCAGCTCTGGGACGAGCGCCTCGGCCGCATCGAGGTCGAGGGCGCCACCGAGGACCAGCTCACCACGCTCTACTCGAACCTCTACCGGCTGCACCTCTACCCCAACCGCCTGCACGAGAACACCGGCACCGACGAGCAGCCCGCGTACGCGTACGCGAGCCCGTTCATGAAGCCCGCCCGCAAGAACACGCCGACCCAGACCGGCGCCACGCTCGTGTCCGGCAAGGCCTACGCGAACAACGGGTTCTGGGACACCTACCGCACCGCGTGGCCCGCCCACGCGCTGCTCGACCCGGCCCACTGCGGCGAGCTCATCGACGGGTTCGTCCAGCAGTACAAGGACAGCGGGTGGATCGCGCGCTGGTCCTCCCCCGGCCACGCCGACCTCATGACCGGCACCAGCTCCGACGTCGCGTTCGCCGACGCGTACCTCAAGGGCGTGCGCGGCTTCGACGTCCAGGCCGCCTACGCCGCCGCCCTGCGCAACGCGACGGTCGCCCCGCCGGACAGCGCGGTGGGCCGCAAGGGACTCGAGCGGTCGATCTTCAGCGGGTACACCCCGACCTCCGTCGAGTACGGCCTGTCGTGGGCGCTCGAGGGCTGCATCAACGACTTCGGCATCGCCAACCTCGCCGCCATGCTCGGCGACAAGGACAACCACGAGTACTTCCTCGACCGGGCGGTGCAGTACGTCCACTCGTTCGACTTCAGCATCGGCTTCTTCCAGGGGCGCAAGGACAACGGCCGCTGGCGGCACACCGCGAACCAGTTCGACCCGCGTGCCTGGGGCGGGGACTACGTGGAGACCAACGCGTGGAACACCGCGTTCTCCGTGCCCCACGACGGCGCCGGTCTGGCCGGCCTGCACGGCGGCCGGCACGCGATGACCGCGAAGCTGGACGAGTTCTTCGCGACACCGGAGACCGGCCGGGCACGCGGGAAGTACTGGCGCGGCATCCACGAGATGGCCGAGGCACGCGACGTGCGGATGGGCCAGTACGGGCACAGCAACCAGCCCTCACACCACATCCCGTACATGTACGCCTACACCGGTGCGCTGTGGCGCACGCAGGAGAAGGTCCGCGACGTGCTCGCCCGCCTCTACGCCGGCAGCGAGATCGGCCAGGGCTACTACGGCGACGAGGACAACGGCGAGATGTCCGCGTGGTGGCTGTTCAGCGCGCTCGGTTTCTACCCGCTGCGGGTCGGCAGCCCCGAGTACGTCATCGGCTCGCCGCTGTTCCGCAAGGCCACGGTCAAGCTCGCGAGCGGCGGCGAGATCATCGTCAACGCGCCGAACAACAGCCCCGCCAACGTCTACGTCACGGGCTTGCGCGTCAACGGCGCCTCCTACGACAAGGCCTACCTGACACACGAGATGATCGCGAACGGTGCCGTGCTGGACTTCCAGATGGGCCCGTCGCCGAGCGGCTGGGGCTGCTCGCCGGAGGCGCTGCCGCCGTCGCTCACGCTGCCCGACACGTTGCCGCGGCCCATGCACGACATCACCGACGAGGGCTTCGGTGAGGGCAGCGGCGGGGTGAACGTGGCCCCGCTGTTCGACGACACGAGCCGCACCCAGGTCGTGTTCAACTCCCCCACCGCGTGGATCAGCTACCGGACCACGGTCGACCCGGTGACCGTGCGGTACTACACGCTGACCTCCGGCACGCGCAAGGACGATCCACGCAGCTGGACGCTGCGCGGATCGACGGACGGGACGAACTGGGTGGTGCTGGACGAGCGGGCGCGGGAGACATTCCCGTGGCGGCGCCAGACGCGCGCGTTCGCGGTGGCAAATCCCGGTCCGTACGTCCACTACCGGCTGGACATCACGGAGAACACCGGCACCCCGACCGTCTGCCTGGCCCAGCTCGAGCTACTCGCCCGGTGACAACGCCTTCCGCGACCGGAGGAACTCCGTCGTCTGCCGGTCGAAGCACAGCAGGATGCCCATGATCGGCAGCATCGCGAACCCTGTTGCCAGCGGGGCGGTGCTGAACGGCCGGGCGGCCAGGTAAGTACCCCATGGGGTCGTGCCGGTCATCGGCCAGTACACGGCGTGGAAGACGCAGAGCGCCAACTGGAGCACGCAGCCCACGACCAGTAGCCCGCGGTCCCTGCCACGCAGGATCTCAACGCCGCCCGCGATCAGGAAGCAGATACCGATCGCCTGCACCGCGAAGAGCGCGAGCGTGGACATGCCGGCACGGTGGGAGTCCGCCAGGGCCGCGGCCACCAGCAGGTCAGCGGTGGGAAGGGCGGTGACGCCGGCTTGGACGAAGGCGAGCACGGCCGCCGCGGACGCCTGCGTGGGGCGGTCGGGAGCGCTGTTGTCCTGTGGCGCCGGTGGTCTCATGGGCGCTCCTCGGCGGTCGCCACGCTAGCTCGAGCGGGCGCGGATGTATTCCTGGCTGGCCGCGCCGAGCAGGAAGACCACGCCCAGCAGCGGCATGATCAGCAGTACCAGCGGCACCAGCGCGAACGCACCCCGGATGAGCCAGTAGACACACAGGACCACCTGCAGGCCCATCGCCGTCAGGTACAGCCGCTCGCCGGTGCCGGACAGCACCCGCCGGCCGGCGACGATCAGCACGACGATGCCGGCGAGCTGGACGACGGCCGCGACCCAGCCTTCGGCGACCGTGCTCCCGATGTAGATCCCGGCCTGGCGTGCGGTCTCGACGCTGCCGAACGAGGCGATCGTGATCAACGCGGTCACCACGACGGCCGTGGCGAGCGCCGTGGCGGCGGCCTGGGCGAAGGCGAGCACGCCGGCCGCCGTCGTCACAGACGGACGGGCGACCGGGCCGGCCGGCTCCCCTGGATCCGTCGGCATGGTGCCGACGTCCGGTTCGCGGCCTGCCCGGTCATCCGCTTCAGTCATGTCCCCGACCGCCGGCCTCAGCGCCGGGACTGCAGGTACTGCGTGGTCTGCGCGTTGCGCGCGAGCACCAGGCTGATCGTCGGCATGATCGCGAAGAAGATCGCGAAGCCGATCAGCACGGCCTTCGCACCCTGGATGACGTCGATGCCGCCGGACGGGATCGCCGCGTAGAGGATGATGTAGAACAGGCAGAGCACCAGTTCCACCACGCAACCCGCGATCAGGATGTTGCGGCTCTTGCCGGCCATGATCTGCACGCCACCCATGATCAGCAGGGCGACGCCGACCGCCTGCACGAGGCCGATCAGCAACTGGAGGGCCATCATGCCGCCCTCCATGTTGGTGGCGCCGATGAACACGAGGATCGTGGTGATCGCCGTGATACCGGCCTGGACGTAGGCGAGCACCGCCGCCGCCGTCACGACACCCGGTCGTGCGATCGGCCCGCCGCTGTACTCCTGCGGAGCCTGCGGCATCCCGCCGTAGCCCTGCTGGTAGGCAGGGGCTTGCGGGGCCTGGGGGTACCCCCCGGTCCCCGGTTGCTGGAAGCCTCCGCTGCCCGGGTTGGGACCGCCGGGCTGCTGGAAACCGCCGCCCGGGGTGCCACCCTGTTGCTGGAAGCCGCCACCCGGGGTGCCGCCAGGCTGCTGGCCGTATGGCTGTGTCATGGAAACTCCTCGATGGTCCGCCGCAGCGGAACAGAAATCAGTGGCCCGAATACTGGCACAATCGTTCGCGACAACCCGGCGGTTTCACCCATAATCGTGGCGGTGTCGTCATCTGCGTGGCGAGCTGGTCACGCCGGGCGACCAGGGGCTCCTCCCGGCACCGCGTCGCCGGCCGCCGGCGCCTCCTGCTCGGGCTTGGGCTCGGGCGGCACGATGCTCGCCAGCTCGCCGCCGGTGTCGTTGACCCGCAGCACGAACGGCCGGGTCTCGGTGTACTGCACCACCGACACCGACGCGGGGTTCACCACGATCCGCTGGAACGAGTCCAGGTGCTGGCCGAGCGCGTCCGCGATGATCGCCTTCAGCACGTCGCCGTGGCTGCACAGCAACCACACCGCGCGCGGACCGTGCGCCGCGCTGATCCGCGCGTCGTGCGCCCGCACCGCCGCGACCGCCCGCGTCTGCACGTTCGCCAGGCCCTCGCCCTCCGGGAACACCGCGGCCGACGGGTGCTGCTGCACCACCGCCCACAGCTTCTCGTTGAACAGGGTCTTGAGCTCGCGTCCGGTCCACTGCCCGTAGTCCACTTCGGACAGCGAGTCCTCGGTGACCGGCGTGAGCCCGCGGGCCTGCGCGAGCGGGGTCACGGTCTGCTGGCAGCGCAGCAGCGGCGAGCAGACGATGTCCGCGAGCGGCACCTGCGCGAGCCGGTCCACGAGCGCGGCCGCTTGCTTGTGCCCGGTCTCGTCGAGCTCGACGCCCGGCGAGCGCCCGGCGAGCACGCCGGATCCGTTGGCGGTGGAACGGGCGTGCCGGAGCAGTACGACTGTGGCCACGCGACGACCCTACGTCGTGACGTGATGGATCATGGCTCGAGGACGCCGGCGGCAAGCATGCCGAACAGCGCCACCCCGAGGACGACCCGGTAGACCGCGAACCCGATGATGGTGTGCCGGGCCACGAACCGCAGCAGCCACGCGACCGAGGCGTACGCGACGACGAACGACACGATCGTGCCGACGACGAGTGGGCCGGCGCCGACGCCCGCGCCGAGCGCGTCCTTGAGCTCGTAGATGCCCGCACCGGTGAGCGCCGGGATCGACAGGAAGAAGGACAGCCGCGTCGCGGTGACCCGGTCCAGGCCCAGCAGCAGTGAGGTGGAGATCGTCGCGCCGGAGCGGGAGAAGCCGGGGAAGAGCATCGCGAGGATCTGCGAGGAGCCCACCAGCATCGAGTCGGTGAACGTGACCTCCGACTCGCCGCGCTTCTGCGTGCCGAGCTTCTCCGCGAGCCACATGACCGCGCTGCCGACGATAAGCGAGCCGGCCACGATCCACAGCGACGCGAGCGGACCCTTGATCAGGGCCTGGGCGAGGATGCCGACGATGACGATCGGGATGGTGGCGAAGATGATCCACCAGGCGAACTTGTAGTCGTGGTCCGCGCGCGCGGCCCTGTTCACCAGCCCGCGGCCCCAGGCGCGCAGCAACCGGACGATGTCGCCGAAGAAGTACACGAGCACGGCCGCGATCGCACCGACCTGGATCACCGCGGTGAACCCGACCACGGCCGGGTCGTCGACGGGGATGTCGAGGAACCCCTCCGCGATCTTGAGGTGCCCGGTCGAGGAGACCGGGAGGAACTCCGTCAGGCCCTCCACGACCCCGAGGATGACCGAGTCAAGGATGCTGATCGTGGTAGTCAAGAACCGTCCTCGCCGTCTTGCCGGCGAGCCGGGTCCTCACCCGGTCAATCGCCGACGCCCGCCTTGTCCAGAGCCTCGACCGCGACGCGCAGCGCCGCGACGCTCTGCTCGAGATCTTGCAGCACGGTCGAAACCGTCAGCGTGGTGACCCCCGACTCGGCGAGCGCCTGCATCTTCTCCGCGATGCGCTCACGCGGCCCGAGCAGCGACGTCGAGTCGAGGAAGCCCAGCGGCACCTTCGCCGCCGCGCCCGCGTAGTCCTTCGCGAGGTACAGGTTCTGGATCTCGGCGGCCTCCGCCTCGTAGCCCATCCGGCAGGCGAGGTTGTTGTAGAAGTTCTGCTCGCGGCTGCCCATGCCGCCGACGTACAGCGCCGCGTAGTGGCGCACCAGGTCCGCACTCGCCCGCCAGTCGTCGCCGACGACGAGCGGCGTGGTCGGCACGACGTCGAACCCGGCCATCGTCTTGCCGGCCTTCTCCCGGCCCTGCCGGATCAGCTCCAGCGACTCGCGCGCGTACTCCGGCGAGTAGAAGATCGCGAGCCAGCCGTCCGCGACCTCGCCGGTCAGCTGGAGGTTCTTGGGCCCGATGGACGCGAGGTAGATCGGGATCTGTTCGCGGACCGGGTGGACGATCAGCTTCAGCGGCTTGCCCGGGCCGTCGGGCAGCGGCAGCGTGAAGTGCTTGCCCTCGAACGTGACCCGCTCGCGGCGCAGCGCCTTCTTCACGATGTCGACGTACTCGCGGGTGCGCGCCAGCGGCTTGTCGAACTTGACCCCGTACCAGCCCTCCGAGACCTGCGGGCCGGACACGCCGAGGCCCATCCGGAACCGGCCGCCGGAGAGCGTGTCCAGGGTCGCGGCCGTCATCGCGGCCATCGTCGGCTGCCGCGCGGGGATCTGCAGGATCGCGCTGCCGACGTCGATCCGCTCGGTTTGCGCGGCCACCCACGCGAGCACGGTCGGCACGTCGGAGCCGTACGCCTCGGCGGCCCAGGCCACCGAGTACCCGAGCCGGTCCGCCTCCTTGGCCAGTTCGAGGTTGTTCGCGTCGTTGCCGGCACCCCAGTAGCCCAGGTTCAGTCCGAGTCGCATCCGCCGACCATACCGATAGCCGGCCCGTAGTTGGCCCGCTGCCAACTGTGATGTTCACCGGGGTGCCTGCCAGCGATAACGCGATCATCCGCATAGGCTTCCCCGGTGGAGCAGAGACACCTCGGGCGAAGCGGGCTACGGGTGTCCAGGATCGGCCTGGGCACGATGACCTGGGGCCACGACACCGACGCCGACGAGGCGGCCGACCAGCTCGTCGCGTTCGCCGACCTCGGCGGCACGCTCGTCGACACCGCGGACGTCTACAACGACGGCGAGGCCGAGCGGATCCTGGGCTCGCTGCTCGACGACCTCGTGCCGCGCCAGGAGGTCGTGCTCGCCACGAAGGCCGTGGCCCGCCGCGACGAGGGCCCGTTCGGCGGCGGCGCCTCCCGCGGCGCGCTGCTGACCGCGCTCGAGGGATCGCTGCGCAGGCTCGGCGTCGACCACATCGACCTCTGGCAGCTGCACGCCTGGGACACCGCGGTCCACATCGACGAGACGCTCTCGGCCGTCGACCACGCGGTGACGAGCGGCAAGGTCCGCTACGCCGGCGTGTCGAACTACTCGGGCTGGCAGCTCGCCACCGCCGCCCAGCTGCAGCGGACCAAGCCGCTCGCCCCGCCGATCGTCAGCACGATGATGGAGTACTCGCTGCTCGAGCGCGGCCTCGAGCGCGAGGTCGGACCGGCCGCGGCACACCACGGCATCGGGCTGCTGGCGTGGGCGCCGCTCGGCCGCGGCGTGCTCACCGGCAAGTACCGCGCCGCGACACCGGCCGACTCGCGCGGCGCCTCCCCCCACTTCGCCGCCTACGTCGACCACCACCGCACCGAGCGAGCCGCGCGCATCGTGCAGGCCGTCGTCACCGCTGCCGACGGGCTCGCCACCTCTCCCCTGTCGGTCGCGCTCGCGTGGGTGCGCGACCGGCCCGGCGTGGCGTCCGCGGTCGTCGGCGCGCGCGACACCGGCCAGCTGCTCGGCTCGCTCGTTTCCGAGGAGCTGACGCTGCCGGCCGCGATCCGCGCCGCGCTGGACGACGTGAGCGACATCGAGCTCGGCTACCCGGAGGCCCGCCTCAGCTGACCGGCGATTCTGACCGGGAGTGACCACATCCGGGGCCAGACACCCGAAACAGGGGTTAGCGTCGCGGCCGGGATTGGAGCATGCTGGAGGGAACGTCCCGCCGGTGTGACGCAGGGTGTTCGTCACGTCGTGCGACACACCGTTCGGGGCCGGTGAATGTGTCGGAGGTCGATGTTGCGTCGCATGGTTGCCGTGGTGCTCGCGAGCTGCGCCGCGGTGAGTGCCGCTTGCTCTTCCGGCGAGCCCAGCGACGAGTTGATGGTGTCGGACGACCCCGTCGCGGCAACCGCGGCGCGGTCGCCGGCGGCTACGGCCGAACCGGCGGGAACCGTCCATGCCCTGTCCGGCAAGCCGACCGCCATGATCGTCGACGCCGGCACGAGGCTGCTCGCCGTCGCGGTCGACAAGCCGCCGGCCGTCCTGCTGTACAAGATCGGGGATTCGGGTGAGCTCGCCGCGCCCACCAAGGTCGCGCTGCCCGGCCCCGCCGACACGCTGACTCTCGCCCGCCCGGGCGGACCGCTGCTGGCCGCGGCTGGCTCGTCGGGCGAGCTCGTCCGGATCACGCTGCCCGGCGGGGCGACCGAGCCGGCGCCGATCCGTGGAGAGCCGGTCAGCGCCGCCGGCTACGGCGACCGCACGCTCGTCGCGGTGCGCGACCGCAAGGCCGTGGCCGTGCTCGGTGGCGACAGGATCTACCGGATGATCAGCGGCGGTCTCTACAGCGCCGACCAGGTGCTCGCGACCGGCGAGCACGCCGTCGTGTTCGACCGGCTGCGCAACGCGCTGTTCGAGCTCGACGTCCGCGCCGGCACGGTCGACGAGGGCCTGCGGGCCGGCGACGGCGCGACGAACGCCGTCACCGACCGGTTCGGTCGCGTGCTCGTCACGGACACCCGCGGTGGAGCGCTGCTGGCGTTCTCACTCGACCCGCTGCTGATGCGCCAGCGCTACCCGGTCGCCGGCGCGCCCTATGCCCTCGCCTACGACCCGAAGCGCGACCTCGCGTGGGTGACGCTCACCGCGACCAACGAGGTCGTCGGTTTCGACGTCGCCGGCGGGCAGCCGGAGGAGAAGTACCGGTTCCCGACCGTGGAGCAGCCGAACAACGTTGCCGTGGACCCGATCAGCGGGCGCGTCGTCGTCGCGTCCGCTACTGGAAAGGGAATTCAGGTGATTGCCGTATGAGTGCAGACGGGGTGATCGACGGGGACTGGGAGTACCGGCCGTTGCGCCTGCCCCCCGGGGTGTCGCGACGCGCAGCGGCCACACAGCTGTCCATCCACGCGGAGTTCGCCGGCTGGGAGCTGTCCAACGTGCGCTTGTACTCGGACGGGAGCCGGCGGGTGCTGCTGAAGCGGCGCCGCTCCGTCGGCCTCCTGCCCGGTCTCAGCCTCTAGCTAGTCCCCTATTTCAGATTCGTACCGACGTCCTGCCACACCGCGTGGGCGCCGGCATCTCCCACGCGGTAGATGTGGACGCCGGTGCCGATCGAGAGGGCGACCGTGGCGAGCATGGCCACGACCAGGCCCACCGTGAGGCCGGTCAAGCGCTTCGTCGTGGTCGCGGTCGCCACCGAGCCGCCACCGTCGATGTCGGGTTCCGTGGTCGCCTGCCGCTCGGTCACCTCGTGCAGGATCATCAGCGCGATCACCGCGACAGTCATGCCGAGCGCCCACCAGAGCATCATGTCCGCGAGCGCCTCGTGCTTGTCGATGAGGGGGTTGCCGCCCCCGAGCCCCTCCTTCAGGTCGTCCCCGCTCGACGTGGTGATCGGCACCAGCACGGTGGAGACGACCGCGGCCGCGACGGTGAGCCAGCCGAACCGCCTGCGTACCGCCGGCCACACGGCCGTGAGCAGCGACCCGACCGCGGCGACGGGCAGCAGCACGACCGTGAAGTGCACGATGAGGGCGTGGAACGGAAGTCCACCGATGGTTTCGGGCAGCACGATTCCTCCGTTAGGTCCGCAACGTCGGACTGACTCTGGTGCATGAGAGTTACAGAGGGTACGCGAAACGCAAGTAAAAATTTCAACTATCCGACTTTCGTCGGGTCTCCGCCGGCGGTCGCGGAGTCAGTCGCGGAGCCGGTTCCGGGTTCAGCAGTTCCGGAGGAACCGGTCCAGCACCCGGGTCCCGAACCGCACCGCCTCGACCGGCACGCGCTCGTCGACGCCGTGGAAGAGCGCGCTGAAGTCGAGGTCGGGTGGCAGGCGCAGCGGCGAGAAGCCGAAGCAGCGGATGCCCAGGTCCTGGAAGGCCTTGGCGTCGGTGCCGCCGGAGAGCATGTACGGGATCGTGTGCGCGCCGGGGTCCTCCGCGACGACCGCCGTGGTCATGGCGTCGACGAGATCGCCGTCGAACGTCGTCTCCACGGCCGGCAGGTGCGTGACCCACTCGCGCTCGACGTCGGGGCCGAGGATCTCGTCGAGCTCGCGCTCGAACGCGGCCTCGCGGCCCGGGAGCACCCGGCAGTCGACGACCGCCTCGGCGACCGAGGGGATGACGTTGGCCTTGTAGCCGGCGGTCAGCATCGTCGGGTTCGCCGTGTCACGCAGGGTCGCGCCGATCGCCCGCGCGAAGGACCCCAGCTTCGCGACGGAGCCCGCGAGGTCGTCCTTGTCGAACTCGGCGCCCGTCAGCGCGGCGATCGAGTTGAGGAAGGCCCGCACCGAGTCGGTGACGACGATCGGGAACTGGTGCTCCCCCAGCCTGCCCACCGCGGCGGACAGCTTCGTGACGGCGTTGTCGTCGTGGAGCATCGACCCGTGGCCGGCGGTCCCGCGCACCCGCAACCGCATCCACGCGATCCCCTTCTCGGCGATCTCGATCGTGTACGCGCGCAGGTCGTCGCCGAGGGTGATCGAGAACCCGCCCACCTCGCCGACGGCCTCGGTGACCCCGTCGAACAGATCGGCCCGGTTCTTGACGAGCCACTGCGACCCGAACGCCCCGCCGGCCTCCTCGTCAGCCAAGAACGCAAAGACCAGATCCCGAGGCGGCACGATCCCATCCCGCCGAAACCGCCGAGCGACGGCCAACATCATGCCGACCATGTCCTTCATGTCGACGGCGCCGCGCCCCCAGATGTACCCGTCCTGGATGGCGCCCGAGAACGGATGCACGGACCACTCGGTCGGGTCCGCCGGCACCACGTCGAGGTGCCCATGAACCAGCAGCGCGCTCCGGCTCGGATCCGCCCCCTCGATCCGGACGAAGACATTCGATCGCCCCGGACCCCCCGAGTCGAGCCGAGTGACCTCGTAGCCCACCTCCTCGAGCTGCCCCGCGACGTAGTCGGCAGCGGCCCGCTCCCCCACAGTGGTCTCCGGCTCGCCGGTGTTGGAGGTGTCGATCCGAATGAGCTCGCTCGTGATGGAAACGGCCTCGTCCTGGGCCTGCGCGCTGGTGTCACGGGGTTGGGTCACGGCCCCTTCCTACCATCGCCGAGCCCGGTTGGGCGCCGCCCCACCCGTCCGATACGCTATGCCCCACACCTGGTCCGAGTGGCGGAATGGCAGACGCGCTAGCTTGAGGTGCTAGTGCCCGACAAGGGCGTGGGGGTTCAAGTCCCCCCTCGGACACACTCGTTAGCTACACGCAAAGTCGTTGAGACGTGGACGCGTTGCGCGTCCGGTGTGTAGCGCAGTTCCAGTCCAATCGCGTCGTACAGCTTGTTGAGGCGTTCGGGCTGTGCGCTCGACAGGCTGGTGCCCAGTTCGCCGATCATGTCGATGCGCGCGTAGATCTCCTCGGCCGTCACTTGACTCGGCTCGGGCAGGTTTTCCAGTTCGGCTTTCGCCGCAGCTCC
>NZ_DATBKY010000048.1:0-25452 GCF_036555685.1 Actinophytocola sp.
AGAGCAGTCTGCTGGGGCACGGCGCAGACGCTAGTGCGTTCAGCGTATTGACGTCAACTCTGCGGGATTGTCCTCCCGCATGCTGGGCATGGCACGATTGCGTCGTGACCACCCAGCAGCTGCCCAGCCGCCTCGTGTTCCGCACACCGGCGACCGCGGTGCTCGGCGCGCTGCTGTTCGCCGTGGGCGCGATCCCGTTCGCGTTCGCGGCGCCCTGGCTGTTCGTCGTGTACGTGTTGCCCATCGCCGCCATCGTGCTGGTGCTGCGGCTGCGCACGACCGCCGACGCCGCGGGCCTCGTGGCACGGACCGCGTTCGGCCGCCACGAGCTGGCCTGGACCGACATCCGCGCGCTGCGGGTGTCCGAGCGGTCCTGGGTGCGTGCCGTGCTCGACGACGACCGGGAGCAGGTCCTGCCGACGGTCCGCGCCCGACACCTCCCCGCGCTGGCCCTGATCAGCGGCGGCCGTTTGGCAGATACCAGTCCGCCTCCCCGGGATTAAAAGTGTTGGTTGCGGCCCGGCGCATGGTGCGTATCGGAGGTGGATCGTGGCTGGGTGCCGTCACGTTCCCCTGAGGTTTCGTTGGCTGGTCCAAGACCTTCCACGATGATCTACAAGACTGGAGGAGCCGTGCCAGAGCTCCGTTCCCGCATCACCACCCACGGTCGCAACGCGGCCGGCGCGCGCTCGCTGTGGCGCGCCACCGGGATGACCGACGGCGACTTCGGCAAGCCGATCGTGGCGATCGCGAACTCCTACACGCAGTTCGTGCCCGGGCACGTGCACCTGCGCGACCTCGGCGACATCGTGGCCGAGGCGGTTCGCGAGGCCGGCGGCGTGGCGCGGGAGTTCCACACGATCGCGGTCGACGACGGCATCGCGATGGGCCACGGCGGCATGCTCTACTCGCTGCCCTCGCGGGAGATCATCGCGGACAGCGTCGAGTACATGGTCAACGCGCACGCGGCCGACGCGCTCGTCTGCATCTCCAACTGCGACAAGATCACCCCGGGCATGCTCAACGCCACGATGCGGCTCAACGTCCCGACCGTGTTCGTGTCCGGCGGGCCGATGGAGGCCGGCAAGGCGGTCGTGCTGGACGGGGTCGCGCACGCGTCGTCCGACCTGATCACGACGATCTCCGCGTCCGCGAACGACAACGTGGACGAGGCCGGGCTGACCGAGATCGAGCGGTCCGCGTGCCCGACCTGCGGGTCGTGCTCGGGCATGTTCACCGCGAACTCCATGAACTGCCTGACCGAGGCGCTCGGCCTGGCGCTGCCCGGCAACGGCTCGACGCTCGCCACGCACGCGGCCCGCCGGGACCTCTTCGCGCGGGCCGGCACAACCGTGATGGAGCTGTGCCGCCGCTGGTACGGCTCGGACGACGACTCGGTGCTGCCGCGCTCGATCGCCACCCGCGACGCGTTCGTCAACGCGATGGCGCTGGACATGGCGATGGGCGGGTCGACGAACACGGTGCTGCACATCCTCGCGGCCGCCCGCGAGGGCGAGGTGGACTTCACGCTGGCCGACATCGACGCGATCAGCCGGCGGGTGCCGTGCCTGTCGAAGGTGTCGCCGAACTCGAGCTACCACATGGAGGACGTGCACCGGGCCGGCGGCATCCCGGCGATCCTCGGCGAGCTGTGGCGCGCCGGGCTGCTGAACGAGGACGTGCGGACCGTCCACAGCCCGTCGCTCGCGCAGTGGCTGTCGTCCTGGGACATCCGCGCGGAGTCGCCGTCGCCGGAGGCGGTGGAGCTGTACCACGCGGCGCCGGGCGGGGTGCGCACGACGAAGGCGTTCTCCACGACCAACCGCTGGTCGTCGCTCGACGCGGACGCGGCGGGCGGCTGCATCCGCGACGTCGAGCACGCGTACACCGTGGAGGGCGGCCTGGCGGTGCTGCACGGCAACCTCGCCGAGAACGGCGCGGTCATCAAGGCGGCCGGGATCTCCGAGGACCTCTTCCGCTTCGAGGGTCCGGCGCGCGTGGTGGAGAGCCAGGAGCAGGCCGTTTCGGTGATCCTGTCCCGGGAGATCCAGCCGGGCGAGGTGCTCGTCGTGCGCTACGAGGGCCCGGCGGGCGGGCCGGGCATGCAGGAGATGCTGCACCCCACGGCGTTCCTCAAGGGTGCCGGCCTGGGCAAGAAGTGCGCGCTGATCACCGACGGCCGGTTCTCCGGCGGCACGTCGGGCCTGTCGGTCGGGCACATCTCCCCCGAGGCGGCGGGCGGCGGCACGATCGGCCTGGTGGAGAACGGCGACCGGATCCTGATCGACGTCCACGAGCGGCGCCTCGAGCTGCTCGTCGGCCCCGAGGTCCTGGCTGACCGCAGGGCGAAGATGGAGTCGAGCGAACGCCCGTGGCAGCCCAGGGATCGCCAGCGCCCGGTCACCGCGGCACTGCGCGCCTACGCGCGCCTGGCGACCGACGCGAGCATGGGCGCGGTCCGCGACCCGGGCCGCTAGGCCGTCGCGACCGGCGCGGGCGGCCGGTGTGTGGCCGACGTGCGCCCGTGGATCGTCGACGTGCTTCCCGAGGCCGCCGCCGAGCGGGCCGCGAGCCTGATGGCACGGGGTGCGGCGGCCATGCGGGACACGCTGGCCGCTATGAGCCGCGTCACGCCGTCCCACGATGCGGATGCGGATGGACCAACAGGTGGACCCGTGGCACGCTGACTGACATGCAGGCAGCGAAGGAAGTTCTTCTCGTGGCAAGGCGCCACGTGGACCTCGTTCGCGTCTCCAGCGCGATGTGCCGGCGCTTCGGATAGCCCGCCGCCGCGTGCATTGACCTTGCCAAAGCCGGCGCCGGGTGCGCCGGCCGAGCCACCCCGACCGAACGGGGTTCTACCGGCGCGCGCGAACGCCACAAGAACCTCGGAGGACAGGGGTGTCAACTCCCACCACAGCGCGACGCGCGCCTGCGTCGGCCGCCAAGCGGCGCGGTGAGGGGCAGTGGGCGCTCGGCTACCGCGAGCCCCTCAACCCCAACGAGCGAAGCAAGAAGGACGACCACCCGCTCAACGTCCGTGCCCGCATCGAGAACATCTACGCCCACACCGGGTTCGCCGGCATCGATCCGGGTGACCTGCGGGGCCGGTTCCGCTGGTTCGGCCTCTACACCCAGCGCAAGCCCGGCATCGACGGCGGCCGCACGGCCACGCTCGAGCCGGAGGAGCTCGACGACGAGTACTTCATGCTCCGCGTCCGCATCGACGGCGGGGCGGTCACGACCGAGCAGCTCAAGGTCATCGGCGAGGTGTCGCAGACCTACGCGCGCGACACCGCCGACATCACCGACCGGCAGAACATCCAGTACCACTGGATCCGCATCGAGGACGTGCCGGCGATCTGGGCGAAGCTCGAGGGCGCCGGCCTGACGACGATGGAGGCCTGCGGCGACAGCCCGCGGGTGATCCTCGGCTCGCCGGTCGCCGGCATCGCCGAGGACGAGGTGCTCGACGCGTCCCCGGCCGTCGAGGAGATCAAGCGGCGCTTCATCGGCGACCCGCAGTTCGCGAACCTGCCGCGCAAGTTCAAGACCGCCGTCTCCGGCCTGCCCGACGTCGCGCACGAGATCCACGACGTCGCGTTCGTCGGCGTCGACCACCCCGAACACGGGCCGGGCCTGGACGTGTGGGTCGGCGGCGGCCTGTCGACCAACCCGATGATCGGCCAGCGGCTCGGCGCGTGGATCCCGCTCGACGACGTGCCCGAGGTGTGGGCCGGCGTGATCGGCATCTTCCGCGACTACGGCTACCGCAGGCTGCGCCACCGCGCGCGGATCAAGTTCCTCGTGAAGGACTGGGGCGCCGCGAAGTTCCGCGAGGTGCTCGAGACCGAGTACCTGAAACGCCCCCTGGTCGACGGCCCGGCCCCGGTCATCCCCGAGCAGCCGCACGACCACGTCGGCGTGCACCGCCAGAAGGACGGCCGGTGCTACGTCGGCGCCGCGCCGATCGCCGGCCGCGTCTCCGGCTCGACGCTCGTCGAGGTGGCGAAGGCGGCCGAGCGGGTCGGCTCGTACCGGGTCCGGTTCACCCCGCTGCAGAAGCTGCTCGTGCTCGACGTCGACCGGTCCGATGTGGACAGCCTGCGCCACGAGCTCGTCAAGCTGGGACTGCCGACCGAGCCGTCGCCGTGGCGGCGCGGCGTGATGGCCTGCACCGGCATCGAGTTCTGCAAGCTCGCGATCGTCGAGACGAAGGCCCGCGCGGCCGAGCTCGTCGCGAGCCTCGAGGAGCGGCTCGCCGACATCACCGCCGACATCACCGCGCCGATCAGCGTGCACATCAACGGCTGCCCCAACTCCTGCGCACGCATCCAGACCGCGGACATCGGGCTCAAGGGCCAGATCGTCACCGACGCGGACGGCAACCAGGTCGGCGGCTTCCAGGTGCACCTCGGCGGCGGGCTCGGCCTCGACGCCGGCTTCGGCCGCAAGCTGCGCGGGCACAAGGTCACCGGGCCGGAGCTGACCGGCTACGTCGAGCGCGTGGTCCGCCGGTTCGTCGAGGGCCGCAAGCCCGACGAGCGGTTCGCCCAGTGGGTGGCCCGCGCGGAGGAGGCGGACCTGCGGTGACCGAGCGCGCCACCCCGTTCTACTGCCCGTACTGCGGCGACGAGGACCTGCGCCCGCAGGAGGAACCGCACGCCGCCTGGCTCTGCACCGGCTGCCGGCGGGTGTTCACCGTCAAGTTCGTCGGCCTCAACCTGGCGAACGAGCACGCGGAGGCCACACAGTGACGACCACGGAGACGACGGCGGAGACGACGGCGGAGACGACGGCGGAAACGACGGCCCAGACCACCAGGGACTCGCACGCACTCGCCGAGCGGGCGGCGGCCGAGCTCGCCGACGCGACCGCGGCCGAGGCGCTGGCGTGGACCGCACGGACGTTCGGCGACCGGTTCATCGTCGCGTCGAACATGCAGGACGCGGTGCTGATCGACCTCGCCGTGCGGGCGAAGCCCGATGTCGACGTCCTCTTCCTGGAGACCGGCTACCACTTCGCCGAGACGATCGGCACGCGTGACGCGATCGCGCTGACCTACCCGGACATCCGGATCGTCAACGCCGAGGCGGAGCAGTCGGTGGCCGACCAGGAGCGCGAGCTAGGCCTGCTGAACCAGACGGACCCGAACAGGTGCTGCTTCCTGCGCAAGGTGGTGCCGCTGCGGCGCACGCTCGCGAACTACGACGCGTGGGTGACCGGCGTGCGCCGGGCCGACGCGCCGACCCGGGCGGGCACGCCGATCGTGCAGTGGGACGAGCGCAACGGGCTGGTGAAGGTCAACCCGATCGCCGCCTGGTCCGACGAGGAGTTCAGCGAGTACATCGCGGCCAACGGGATCCTCGAGAACCCGCTGGTGAGTGAGGGATACCTGTCGATCGGCTGTGCGCCGTGCACCGCGAAGCCGCTGCCGGGGGCCGACCCGCGCAGCGGCCGGTGGGCCGGCCTCGCCAAGACCGAATGTGGGTTGCACGGATGACCGCCACCATCAGCACCGATGCCACGGCATCACTGCTCACGCCCGCACCGCTGGACGCGCTGGGCCGCCTGGAGTCCGAGGCGATCCACATCATGCGCGAGGTGGCCGGCGAGTTCGACCGGCCGGTGATCCTGTTCTCCGGCGGCAAGGACTCAACCGTCCTGCTGCACCTCGCGGTGAAGGCGTTCTGGCCGGCGCCGGTGCCGTTCCCGTTGCTGCACGTGGACACCGGGCACAACTTCGACGAAGTCATCGACTTCCGCGACCACATCGCGCTGCAGTACGGGCTGCGCCTGGTCGTCGCGGACGTGCAGGACTGGATCGACGACGGGCGGCTCACCGAGCGGCCGGACGGCACCCGCAATCCGCTGCAGACCGTGCCGCTGCTCGACACGATCGCCGAGCATCGCTTCGACGCGGTCTTCGGCGGCGGCCGGCGCGACGAGGAACGGGCGCGCGCGAAGGAGCGGATCTTCAGCCTGCGCAACAGCTTCGGCCAGTGGGACCCGCGCCGGCAGCGTCCGGAGCTGTGGAACCTCTACAACGGACGGCACCGCCCGGGCGAGCACGTGCGGGTCTTCCCGCTGTCCAACTGGACCGAGCTGGACGTGTGGCGCTACATCGCGCGCGAGGGCATCGCGCTGCCGTCGATCTACTTCGCGCACGAGCGCGAGGTGTACCAGCGCGACGGCATGTGGCTGACGCGCGGCCCCTGGGGCGGCCCGCGCGAGGGCGAGACCGTGGTGACGAAGTCGATGCGCTACCGCACGGTCGGCGACGGCTCGTGCACCGGTGCCGTCGAGTCGACCGCGGCGACTCTGGACGAGGTGATCGCCGAGGTGTCGGCGAGCCGGCTCACCGAGCGCGGCGCCACCCGCGCGGACGACCGGCTCTCCGAGGCCGCCATGGAGGACCGCAAGCGCGAGGGCTACTTCTGATGACCGATCTGCTGCGCCTGGCCACGGCAGGCTCCGTCGACGACGGCAAGTCGACGCTGGTGGGACGGCTGCTCTACGACACGAAGTCGGTGCTCGCCGACCAGCTCGACGCGGTGCACCGCGCGAGCGTGGACAAAGGACTGTCCACTCCGGACCTCTCGCTGCTCGTGGACGGGCTGCGCTCGGAACGCGAGCAGGGCATCACGATCGACGTGGCGTACCGCTACTTCGGCACGCCACGGCGGACGTTCGTGCTGGCGGACACGCCGGGCCACGTGCAGTACACCCGGAACACGGTCACCGGCGCGTCGACCGCGCAGCTGGCGATCCTGCTGGTGGACGCGCGCAAGGGCGTGGTCGAGCAGACCCGCCGGCACGCCGCGGTGCTGGCGCTGCTGGGCGTGCCGCGGCTCGTGCTCGCGGTGAACAAGATCGACCTGGTGGACTTCGACCAGGAGACGTTCAGGATCATCGCGAAGGAGTTCGGCACGCACGCGGCCGCACTCGGCTACCCGGACGGCTCGGTGCTGACGATCCCGGTGTCCGCGCTGCACGGCGACAACGTCGTGACGCACTCGGCGAGCACGCCGTGGTACGAGGGGCCGACGCTGCTCGAGCACCTGGAGACGGTTCCGGTCGAGCCGGACCCGCACGAGGCGCCGCTGCGCTTCCCGGTGCAGTACGTGATCCGGCCGCGCACGGCCGACCACCCGGACTACCGCGGCTACGCGGGGCAGATCGCGGCGGGCAGCGTCCGGCCGGGCCAGGAGGTCGTGGTGCTGCCGGCCGGCCGGCTCACCAGGGTCACCCGGATCGACACCCAGGAGGGCGCGCTGACCGAGGCCACCGCGGGCCGCTCGGTCACGCTCGTGCTGGCCGACGACATCGACATCTCGCGCGGCGACCTCATCGCGGGCCAGGGCGAGCCGCCGCGGATCACCGACGAGCTGGACGCGACGCTCGCGTGGCTCGCGGAAAAGCCGCTGCGGCCGGGCGCGCGGGTGCTGGTCAAGCACGGGGCGCGCACGGTGGCCGCGATCATCGGCGAGCTGCGCACCCGGTTCGACGAGCAGCGGCTGTCCACAGTGGATGCTCCGGAGTCGTTGGAGCTCAACGAGATCGGCCAGGTGTCCGTCCGCACGGCCGAGCCGATCCCGGTCGACGACTACGCGAGGCACGGCCGAACCGGCGCGTTCCTGGTGATCGACCCGGCCGACGGCACGACGCTCGCGGCGGGCCTCGTCGGCGCGCCGCTCCCGGTGCAGGGCGGCTAGCGATGGCACCGCCACTGGTCGCCGTCGCGCACGGCAGCAGGGACCCGCGGTCCGCGGCGACGATCGCGGCGCTGGCCGACGTCGTGCGCGCGCAGGCGCCCGCGCTGGACGTGCGCACGGCATTCCTCGACCTGTCCGCGCCCCGGCTGCCGGACGTGCTGGCCGCGCTGCACGGCGCCGGGCACCGCGACGTCGTCGTCGTGCCGTTGTTGCTGGGGAAGGCTTTTCACGCGCGCGTCGACCTGCCGTCGATGATCGCCGAGGCGTCGGCGCGCCTGCCGCGGCTGTCGGTGTCGATGTCCGACGTGCTCGGCCCGGACCCCCGGCTGTCGGCGCTGGCGCTGGGCCGGCTCGCCGCCGCCGGCGCGCGCGCCGGTGACTCCTCGCTCGGCGTGATCCTCGCGGCCGCCGGGTCCTCGCACGCGCCCGCCAACCACGCGGTGTCCACTGTGGCCTCGTCGTGGGCAGCCCTCGGCTGGGCCGGGGTCCGGGCGGCGTTCGCCTCGGCGGCGGCGCCGGACGTGCCGGCCGCCGCGGCCGAGCTGCGTGCCCGCGGGGCGCGGCGGATCGCGGTCGCGTCGTGGTTCCTGGCGCCGGGCCGGCTGCCGGACCGCGTCACCGAGCAGGCGCTCGAGGCCGACCGGTCCGCGATCGTGGCGGGCCCGCTCGGTGCGGACGCGTCACTGGCCGAGCTCGTACTCGACCGCTACACCGCGGCCGCCACCGCGCACGTGGACCTGCGCTACGCCTGACATCCCGTGGCCATATCGCCACGCACGGTAAACGTGAATGCTTGACGTAGATCACTACTGCCTAGTAAGCACGAAGTACGGATCCGGAACCTCTTGCCCTGCAACGCGATTCTTGAGGTGAGGATGATGAAGTTCGCCCTGCGCGCCGGCATCGGCGTGCTCGCCGCTGGCGCGGCCGTGTTCGCGCTGGCCCCCGCGGCGTCGGCCGCCCCGACGGACATCAACTACGACTGCCAGGCGGACACCCCGCTGGGTGCCCAGAGCGCCGCGCTGACCCAGACGGTCGACGCGAGCGCGCCGGCGACCGTCGCCCCCGGGGGCGCGCTGGACGTGGTGGTCGACCCGGCTCCGAGCACCGTGCCGACGGAGGTGTCCGGGTACGAGGTCAAGGAGGTCAAGGGCTTCACGCTGAAGGTGCCGGTGCCGGCGAACTCGACGCTGACCGGCGTCGACCTCACGGGCGGCTCCGGACTGGGCGACACCCCGCCCGCGTGGTCCGAGTCGGGCGGCGTGGTCACGGTGACCTGGGACGGCCCGATGCCGGGCGGCTCGACGTTCGAGATCCCGACGGTGACGGCGCACCTGACGGCGGGGGCCTCAGGTTCGATCGACTCCGGCCTGTACGGCACCAGCTACGACGACCCCGGCCTGACCTTCACGACGGTGGTGTCGACCTTCCTGGGCGACATCTCGGCGCCGACGTCGTGCTTCCCGAACCCGAACCCGGTGCTCACGTCGACCGCGATCGGCTGACCCGGGCGCGGTAGGGCGTCCCCCGGCAGCGTCGCCGGGGGACGCCTTTCCTTTGTCCGCAGGCCTTCGTTGGCCCGCGGGCAGTGGCCGGCACCCCTGCGGTCCGTCGTGCCCGTCCTAATTCTTGTCTGCTGCAGCCCTTTGGTTGATCGGGCGGCGCCTGCGGTCCTGGTCCGCCAGTGACGGCGGGAGCCAGGCACCGTCCACTCTGTACAGGTCCGTGCCCGGGGGGACGATCTCGTCGATCCGGTCCAGTACCGCGTCCTCCAGGACCAGGTCCGCGCCCGCGAGAGACGACTCCAGGTGCGCCATCGTCCGTGGTCCGATGATCACCGACGTCACCGCCGGGTGCGTCGTGGGGAAGGCGACCGCCAGCTCCGGCAGCGTGCAGCCCACCTCCGCCGCCAGCTTCGTCAGCTGCTCCAGCGCCTCGAACTTGGCCGCGTTGCCCGGAATGGACGGGTCGAAGCGGCCCGGGTTCAGCGCCGCACGACCCGTGGTCAGGTCGACCGGCTCGCCGGCGCGGACCTTGCCCGACAGGAAACCCGAGGCGAGCGGGCTCCACGTCAGCACGCCCATGCCGAGCCGCCGGCACGTCGGCAGGACACCTCGTTCCACGCCGCGGCCGATGATCGAGTACGGCGGCTGTTCGGTACGGAACCGGTGCAGGCCGCGCGCCGACGCGACGTGGTAGGCCTCCACGATGTCCTCGGCCGGAAACGTCGAGCAGCCGAACGCGCGGATCTTCCCCGCCCGCACCAGGTCCGTCAGCGCGGACAGCGTCTCCTCGATGTCCGTGCGCTCGTCGGGACGGTGGATCTGGTACAGGTCGATCCAGTCCGTGCGCAGCCGGCGCAGGCTGTCCTCCACCTCACGGACGATCCAGCGCCGCGAGTTGCCGCCGAGGTTCGGTCCGTCCGCGGGCGGGAAGTGCACCTTCGTCGCGAGGACGACATCGTCGCGACGCCCCTCCAGTGCCTTGCCGACGATGACCTCGGACTCGCCGTTCGAGTACATGTCCGCGGTGTCGACGAAGTTGATCCCGCCGTCGAGCGCGGTGTTGATGATGCGAATGCAGTCGCCGTGGTCGGGGTTGCCGACCGCGCCGAACATCATGGCGCCCAAGCAGTGGACGCTGACCTCGATTCCGGTGCCGCCAAGGGTGCGATAGCGCATGGCAGAACCGTATGTGCTGGAGCGGACTCCAGGTCAAGTTGACTGATACCCCCATGGGGTATATGGTTCTCGGCATGAACCCGCAATGGCGAACCGCGGTGAGCGCCACGCTGCACTGCCTCACCGGCTGCGCGATCGGCGAGGTGCTCGGCATGGTCATCGGCACCGCGGCCGGCTGGTCGGCACTCCCGACCGTGCTCCTCTCGATCGCCCTCGCGTTCCTGTTCGGCTACTCGCTCACGATGCGGCCGGTGCTGCGCGCGGGCGTCGCGTTCAAGACAGCCGTCGGCGTGGCGCTCGCCGCCGACACGCTGTCGATCACCGTGATGGAGATCGCCGACAACGCGTTCATCGTGGCCATCCCGGGAGCGATGGACGCCGGCCTGACCTCGCTGCTGTTCTGGGCCAGCCTGATCGCGTCGCTCGCGATCGCGTTCGTGATCACCGTGCCGGTGAACAGGTGGACGATCTCGCGGGGCCGAGGCCACGCGGTCGTGCACAAATACCATTGACCAGTGGTACGTCCGATCACCAGGTGCGCCTCGTACCGGCCGGCGGAACCTCAGGGGTACCGTGACGGCGGCCAGCCACGATCAACACCCATGCGCACCGATCGCTGGCACGTGACCGACGCATTGAACTCCGGGGAGGCGGGCTGTTCATGGCTGAGCTGGTGCACTACGCGACCGCGAACGGCGTCGCGACGATCACGCTGGACTCCCCGCAGAACCGCAACGCGCTGTCCGCACAGCTGCGCCGCGAGCTGCGCGACCACCTGAACACCGCCGCCGCCGACGACGCGGTCCGGGTACTCGTGCTCGACCACACCGGGCCCGTGTTCTGCGCCGGCATGGACCTCAAGGAGGCCGGCAGCGCCGGTTCGGCCACCGCCGGCGTCAACGAGTTCCCCGAGATCCTCACCCGGATCTGGACGAGCAGTAAGCCCGTCGTCGCGAAGCTGGCCGGGCCGGCGCGGGCGGGCGGCGTCGGGCTGGTGGCCGCCGCGGACATCGCGGTCGCGACCACCGACGCCACGTTCGCGTTCACCGAGGTCCGGCTCGGCCTCGTGCCCGCGGTCATCTCCGTGACCGTCCTGCCGCGACTGCTCCCCCGCGCCGCGCACGAGCTGTTCCTGACCGGCGAGAAGTTCGACGCCCGGCGCGCCGTGGAGATCGGGCTGCTCAACGCCGCGGTGGACAAGGACCAGCTCGACGCCGAGGTCGGCCGCTACACCGGCATGCTCGCCCTCGGCGGGCCGACCGCGCTCGCGGCCACCAAGGACATGCTGCGCCGCGCCCGCGCCGCGGACCTGACCGACGACTTCGCCGACATGCTCGAGCTCTCCGCCGGGTTCTTCGCCGCCGAGGAGGGCCAGGAGGGCATCGCCGCGTTCGCGCAGAAGCGGCCGCCGAAGTGGGTGCCGGTCAGCGAGTGACCACCCGGAACACGCCGGGCTCGGTCGCGTCGGTCAGCACGTCGGTGATCTGGCGGTAGCCCTCCGGATCGGACTGCTCGAACACCCCGGGCGCGGACCACACGAGCACGTGCTCGCCGGCCGGCAGCCAGGACAGGTCGCGCAGGCTGTCGAAGAGGGCGTCGAGGTTGCGGCCGAACCAGTCGGGGAACGACAACGCGTCGGCGACCGCGTCGTAGAAGTCTTCCTTGCCCTGAATCACCGTGCCGTCGATCGGGTGCTCCATGACGCTCATCGTGCCGGGTCGACGACGACGAAGGACGAGTAGTGGTCGCCTGTGTAGTAAAGCTCGCCGTCCGAACCGGTCACCATCCGCCGCGCGCCACGGTCGCGGCTACCCGGCGTGTCGACCGTGTACTCACGGTAGTAGCCGGACGTCTCCGCGGGCAGCAGCCGCTCGCGGTTGCCGAAGACGCGGCCGTCCTCGGCGTACGGGAACGGGCCGCCCTTCTCGATCAGCCGCCAGGTCCCGGTGGCCTCGGCCGGCAGCTGGGACAGCGCGCGGACCGGCAGCCCGGAGCCGGTGCCGGGCGGGCCGGCGGGGTCGTCGGTGACCAGCTCGCGCACGAACCACCCGGCGAGTACCAGCACGATGAGCCCGACCAGGGCGAACGTGATGCGACGTGAAGACCCCACGGGGCCAGCCTAGAAAGATCAGCGCCCGGTGGATTCCGCGGGCACCCGCGCCACCTTCGCGGCCGGCTCGCCGGTGACGGGCTCGTCGCCGGCGGGCTCTTCGACCTCGTCAGCGGTTTCGGCCGGCTCGGCGGACTCGGTGTCCTCGATCTGCACGTCGAGCGGCGGCTCCGGGTGCCTCGCGGGGCCGAAGAACGCCGACGCGTGGTCGACGACGCGGTCGATCAGCCAGGCCACGACCAGGCAGAGCGGCACCAGCACGACCACCACGAGCGCGAACTGGAACGGGAAGGGCAGCCCGGCGACCCACAGCTCGACGCCGTTCCACCAGTCCGACAACATGCCATCGAGAGTAGACCTACACCACTCGGACGGTTCGGGGGATCACGAACATAGGTAAGTTGCAGGGCATGTTCGCCGTCTACGCAGCCGAGCCCAACCCCGACAAGCCGCTCGACGCGCTTCGGGTGGGCGAGCGCCCCGAACCCGAGGTGCCCGACGGCTGGGTGCCCGTCACGGTGCGGGCCGCGAGCCTGAACATGCACGACCTGTGGACGCTGCGGGGCGTCGGCATCAAGCCCGAGCAGTTCCCGATGATCCTGGGCTGCGACGGCGCGGGCGTGCTCGCGGACGGCTCCGAGGTCGTGCTGCACGCCGTCGTCGGCGACGCGTCGGCGTACGGGGACGAGACGCTCGACCCGAAGCGCACGCTGCTGACCGAGAAGCATCAGGGCACGTTCGCCGACACGGTCATCGTGCCGGCGCGCAACGTGCTGGCCAAGCCGGCCGGGCTCTCGTTCAGCGAGGCGGCGTGCATGGGGACCGCGTGGCTGACCGCGTACCGGATGCTGTTCACGCAGTCGGGCCTGCGACCCGGGCAGACGATGCTCGTGCAGGGCGCGTCCGGCGGCGTGTCGACCGCGCTGGTGGCGCTGGGCAAGGCGGCGGGCATGCGGGTGTGGGTGACGGGCCGCAGCGAGGCCAAGCGGGCCATCGCCGAGGAGCAGGGCGCCGACCGGACGTACGAGTCCGGCGAGCGGCTGCCCGAGCGGGTCGACGCGGTGTTCGAGACGGTCGGCGAGGCCACCTGGAAGCACACGATGCGCTCGGTCAAGCCGGGCGGCACGATCGTCGTGTCGGGCTCGACCAGCGGCCCGAACCCGCCCGCCGACCTGCAGCGGCTGTTCTTCATGCAGCTGCGCGTCGTCGGCTCGACGATGGGTACCCGTGCGGAGCTCGCGAACCTGCTCGAGTTCTGCGACCTGGCGGGCATCCGGCCGCAGATCGGCACCGAGCTGCCGATGGCCGACGCCGCCGCGGGGTTCGAACAGATGCTTGCCGGCGAGACCGCCGGAAAGATCGTCTTCACTCGGTGAGGTCCAATGCCGCGAACGTTCACCCTCGATGCCGCCATCCAGCTCGCCCGCCGTGCCCACGAGGGCCAGCTGGACAAGTCGGGCCGGCCGTACATCGCGCACCCGCTGCGCGTGATGGGTCACCTGCGCAACGAGCACGAGCGGATGACCGCCGTGCTGCACGACGTGGTCGAGGACACCGACGTGACGCTCGACGACCTCACCGCGCTCGGCTGCCCGCCGGACGTCCTCGCCGCGTTGACGGCCATCAGCAGGCGGCCCGGTGAGGCGCAGGCGGACTACCTGGCGCGCGTCATGGCGAACCCGATCGCCCTGGCCGTGAAGCGGGCGGACATCGCGGACAACATGTCGGTCGACCGCATGGGCCGGCTGGACGCCGCGACGCAGCAGCGCCTGCAGGCGAAGTACGAGGCCGCGCTACGGGTGCTGGACGCGCCGTGAGCGGGGCTGCGCCTGGGCGCCGTCCAGCTGCGTGACCAGCGTCTTCGGCGCGATCGTGCGGTAGGCATCGGTCACGATCTCGGCGAGCTCGGTCCAGTCCTGCGGCACGTCGAGGTACACGCCGAGCCAGCCGCGATGCCCCACGTACGGGGGCCGGAAGAACCGCTCCGGGGCCTCGGCGACCAGCTCCTCCTGCACCCCGGGCGGCGCCGCGCACCAGAACGCGAGCCGGTCGTCGTGGTGGTGGTCGGCGTACATGACGAACGTCTTGCGCACGAACCACGTCGGCTCGCCGTGGCTGAGCTTCTCCGTGACCTCGGGAAGGGCCAGGCACAGCGCACGCAGGCGGGATAGCGGGTCGGTCGCCATGCCCGCACCCTAGGCGAGCCGGTGCCCGGGAGCTTGCACGGATGAGAACCGGCTGGCCCTCACGTCGAACCACACTCGACCGACGCTCGTGACAAGAACGACACGGCTGGCCGGGACCATCGAGAAGGGTGATGGTGGTTTTCCGACTGATTCGGGTATCCAGTTCCTACCAGTCACGAGGAGGTATCCGATGTGTTGCTGTGGCTGTGGTGCTGAACTGACGGACTCCCTGTACTGGGCTACCGAGATCTGTCACATCCGGTGGCTGAGCCAGCAGGCTCGCCTCGAACCCCCGACGGTGCGCACGTACTGCGGCGCGACGTACACCGAGCAGGTCGTTCGCGACGACTGACCCGGCGCGGGTGAGCCCGACCCGCGGGGACTACTTCTTCGCCTTGCTCTTGTCCGGTGACTCGTCGGTGGAGAGCGCGGCGACGAATGCCTCCTGCGGCACTTCCACGCGGCCCACCATCTTCATCCGCTTCTTGCCTTCCTTCTGCTTCTCCAGGAGCTTGCGCTTACGGGTGATGTCACCGCCGTAGCACTTCGCCAGCACGTCCTTGCGCATCGCGCGCACCGTCTCGCGCGCGATGACCCGCGAACCGATCGCCGCCTGGATCGGCACCTCGAACTGCTGGCGGGGGATGAGCTTGCGCAGCTTCGCGGCCATCTTCGTGCCGTAGCCGTAGGCCGCGTCGCGATGGACGATCGCGGAGAACGCGTCGACCGGCTCGCCCTGCAGCAGGATGTCGACCTTCACGAGGTCGGCGGCCTGCTCGCCGGCGGGCTCGTAGTCGAGCGAGGCGTACCCCCGGGTGCGGGATTTCAGGGCGTCGAAGAAGTCGAAGATGATCTCCGCGAGCGGCATCGTGTAGCGCAGCTCGACGCGGTCGGCGGACAGGTAGTCCATGCCGCCGAGCATCCCGCGCCTGCCCTGGCAGAGCTCCATGATCGCGCCGATGTAGTCGCTGGGCGCGATGATCGAGACCTTCACCACCGGCTCGTAGACCTCGGCGACCTTGCCCTCCGGCCAGTCCGACGGGTTCGTCACCGACGCCTCGCCGCCGTCGTCGAGCACGACGCGGTAGACGACGTTCGGCGCGGTCGAGATCAGGTCCAGGCCGGCCTCACGCTCGAGCCGCTCGCGCACGATCTCCAGGTGCAGCAGGCCGAGGAAGCCGCAGCGGAAGCCGAACCCGAGCGCGGCAGAGGTCTCCGGCTCGTAGGACAGGGCCGCGTCGTTGAGGCGCAGCTTGTCCAGCGCCTCGCGGAGGTCCGCGTAGTCCGAACCGTCCACCGGATACAGTCCGGAGTAGACCATCGGCTTGGGGTCGCGGTAGCCGGCGAGCGGTTCGGTGGCGCCGCGCTTCTCGCTCGTGACGGTGTCGCCGACACGGGACTGGCGGACGTCCTTCACTCCGGTGATCAGGTAGCCAACCTCGCCGACGCCGAGACCGGCGCTGGGCTTGGGTTCCGGGGAGATGATGCCGACCTCGAGCAGCTCGTGCGTGGCGCCGGTGGACATCATCCGGATCCGCTGCCGCGGCGTGATCTTGCCGTCCACGACACGGATGTAGGTGACGACACCGCGGTAGGTGTCGTACACGGAGTCGAAGATCATCGCGCGCGGCGCGGCGTCCGCCTCGCCTTTGGGCGCCGGCACGAGCCGGACGACCTCGTTGAGCAGCTCGCGCACGCCCTTGCCGGTCTTGGCCGACACCCGCATCACGTCGGACGGTTCGCAGCCGACGATGTGGGCGAGCTCCCCGGCGTACTTCTCCGGGTCGGCGGCCGGCAGGTCGATCTTGTTGAGCACCGGGATGATCGTGAGGTCGTTCTCCATCGCCAGGTACAGGTTGGCGAGCGTCTGCGCCTCGATCCCCTGCGCGGCGTCGACCAGCAGGATCGCGCCCTCGCAGGCCTCGAGCGCGCGGGAGACCTCGTAGGTGAAGTCGACGTGCCCGGGCGTGTCGATCAGGTGCAGCACGTGGTCCTGGCCGCCCACCTGCCACGGCAGCCGGACGTTCTGCGCCTTGATCGTGATGCCACGCTCGCGCTCGATGTCCATCCGGTCGAGGTACTGGGCACGCATCAGCCGTTCCTCGACCACGCCGGTGAGCTGCAGCATCCGGTCGGCCAGCGTCGACTTGCCGTGGTCGATGTGCGCGATGATGCAGAAGTTCCTGATCAGCTCAGGATCTGTGAACGTCGTGTCGGCGAACGTAGTCACTCAGGTTCCTCGGGTGTCATGCGGATACACCCCATCGTCCCATGCTCGCCGATCACTGCGGCGCGAGCAGGTCCCCAGCCGGGAAGTAGGTGCGGTAACGACCGACGTCCCTGGTCGACAGCCGCAAGCGACCGACAGCCGCGTGGGCGCCCTCATGACCTGAGCTCGGCGACCGCGTCGGCCAGCAGGGCGACGCCCTCGGCGATGGCGCGTTCGGACAGCGACGCGTACCCGAAGATCAACCCGGCCGGTCCGGTGTCGGCGAGCCGGTACGGCGCCACCCCGTACACGCCGATCCCGCGCCGCAGCGCCGCGGCCACCACGTCCTCCTCCGCGAGGTCCGGCGGCAGCCACACGACCACGTGCTGCCCGGCGGCCTTGCCCGCCACCACGAAGTCCGGCAGCCGGGCCGACAGGGCCGCCAGGAGCGCGTCCCGCCGCCGCCGGTAGACCGGGCGCATCCGCCGCAGGTGCCGGTCGAACTCGCCGCGCACCAGGAAGTCCGCGAACGCCAGCTGGTCGATCGCCGGCGAACCCCGGTCGGCCGCGTCCTTCGCGTCGGCCACCGCGTCCGACAGGTGCGCCGGCAGCACCAGCCAGCCCAGCCGCAGGCCCGGTGCGAGCGTCTTGCTCGCCGAGCCCGCGTACGCGACCAGGTCCGGCGCGAGCCCCTGCATGGCGCCGACCGGCGCCCGGTCGTAGCGGTACTCCGCGTCGTAGTCGTCCTCGATGACCAGCGCGCCGGTCCGCGCGGCCCACCGCAGCACGCCCGTGCGCGCCTCCGCGGTCAGCACGCCCCCGGTCGGCCACTGGTGCGAGGGCGTCAGGATCACCGCGTCCGCGCCGGAGCGCGCCAGCTCGTCCACCCGCACCCCGCAGTCGTCGACCGGGATGCCCACCACCTCCAGGCCCAGCCCCGACGCGGCCGGCACGGCGTCGTCGATCGAGGACGGGTCCTCGACCGCCAGCCGGCGCGCACCCGACGCGGCGAGCACCTTCATCAGCAGCGCGCTGCCCTGCGCGTACCCGTTGCAGATCACCATGTTCTCGGCCCGCGCCGCCGTGCCGCGCACCCGGTTGAGGTAGTCCGCGAGCGCCTCGCGCAGCTCCGGCATGCCGTGCCCGGACAGGTAGCCGAACCGGTCGCTCGGCGCCTCGGTCAGCACCGTCCGGATCGAGCGCAGCCACGCCGCACGCGGGAACTGCGTGACGTCCGAGCGCCCGTACCCGAAGTCGATCCGCGGCTTGCGCGCCACCACGGCGGCCGGCACGGCCCGCGCCGGCTCGGGAGCGATCGCCACCTGGGTGTAGCCGCCGGTCCGGCTCGTCAGGTAGCCCTCGGCGACGAGCTGCTGGTACGCCTCGACCACGACGCCACGCGACACCCCGAGGTCCGCGGCGATCGCACGGGTCGGCGGCAGCGCGCTGCCCTGGCGCAGCCGCCCGGTGCGGATGCTGTCCCGGATGGCCGAGGAGATCTGGCGGTGCAGCGGCACGCCGCCATCGCGCCGCAGCTCGATCAGCATGTCGGCGACCGGCGAATTGGTACTCGACGCGGTCATCGAATCGGACCTTAATACGTGGACCGATTCCTGTCACCTTTGTGGCATGACGACTTCGATGACACGCCTGGACGGGCAGCTGCTCCTCCCCGGTGATGACGGATACGACCAGGCCCGGACCATCTGGAACGCGATGGTGGACCACCGGCCGAGGATGATCGTGCGGGCCGCGAGCGTGGCCGACGTGGTGACCGCGGTGCGCATCGCCCGCGAGGCGGACCTGGCGATCGGTGTGCGCTGCGGCGGGCACAGCGGTGTCGGCCACGCGGTGCCCGACGGCGGCCTGATGATCGACATGACCCCCATGGGCGGTGTCCGGGTCGACCCGGTGCGCCGCAGAGCCCGGGTGGCGGGCGGTGCCCTGCTCGGCGCGGTGGACGAGGCTGCCCAGGTCCACGGCCTCGCGACCACCGCGGGCAACGTCTCGCACACCGGCGTCGGCGGCCTCACGCTCGGCGGCGGCATGGGCTGGCTCGCCCGGCAGTACGGGCTGGCCTGCGACAACGTCGAGTCCTACCAGGTGGTCACGGCCGGCGGCGAGGTCGTGCGGGCCAGCCGCGAGGAGCACCCGGACCTGTACTGGGGCCTGCGCGGGGGCGGCGGCAACTTCGGCATCGTGACCGAGTTCGAGTTCCGGCTGCACCGCACCGGCACGCGGGCGCTGTCGGTCGAGTACGACTTCCCGCTCGAGCAGGCGTTCGCGGCGATGCGGGCGTGGCGGGACCTGAACGAACAGGCACCGCGGCGCGCGACGTTCACGGCGTCGCTCGGGCGGAGCGGGCCGGCCACGCTCGGCTTCGTGTGGGTCGGCGACCCGGCCGAGGGGCGGGCGTACCTGCCGGCGCTGGGCGCGCTGGGCAGGCCGGCCCAGACCCGCGTCCGCGAGGTGTCCTATGTGCAGCTGCAGACGCGGGAGGACTCCGTGCAGGGGCACGCGTACCGCCGCTACTCCAAGGGCCACTACCTGCGCGCGCTGCCGGACGCGGCGATCGAGGCGTTCCTGTTGCGCGGCAGCCCGACCGGGCACGGCGAGCACCTGCCCGGCGTGGGCCTGCAGGCCTACGGCGGCGCGATCGACGACGTGCCGGACTCCGACGCGGCGTTCGGGCACCGCGGCACGCTCGTCGAGTGGGGCGCGGGCACCCGGTGGACCGACCCGGCCGAGGACGACGTGCGGATCGCGGCCGCCCGGCACACGGCGGCCGCGCTGGCCCCGTTCGCCAGCGGCGTGTACGTCAACGCGGTGGGCGACGAGGGCGCCGCGGGCGTGCGGCGGGCCTACCCGGCCGACAAGCTCGCGAAGCTGACCGCGCTGAAGGACGCCTACGACCCGGACAACGTCTTCCACCTGAACGCGAACATCCGGCCGAGCCGGTGAACTCAGCGCTGCCGGGCCCGCCGGGTGAGCAGCAGCCCTCCCGCCACGAGCACGGCGAGCAGGACGGCGAGGACGACCGGTCCGGCCGCGTCCACCCAGCCGACGAGGGCGCGCTGGACCGTGCCGGCCGCCTCGACGACCGGGTCCACGGGGTTGCCGCCCGCGTGGAACAGGCGCAGCTCGTAGAAGCCGTAGTAGCCGACGTACGCGCCGGCGACGAGGAGCAGCACGCCGCCGGCCCGCGTCACGTACGGCAGGGCGCGGCGCAGGCCGGTGACGACCGCGGTGCTCGCGAGCGCGGCCGCGACGGCGAGCACGGCGACGACGAGGCCCATGCCGAACGCGTAGGCGAGGAAGGCCGCGAGCCCCGAGCCGACGTCGCCGCCGCGCAGCGCCACCCCGGCCGCGGCGAGGAACGGCCCGATCGAGCAGGACAGCGAGGCGACCGCGAACGCGACGCCGTAGCCGGCCATCGAGACGAGCCGCGTGCTCGGCGCGCCGCGGGCCGGCCTGGGCAGCAGCAGCCGGATCTCCCGGCCGGCGAGCAGCAGGGCGCCGACCACAACCATGACCACGCCGACGACGAGCGTGACAACCGGGAGGTAGCGCTGCAGCGTGCCGGCGAGCGGCGCGGAGAGCAGCCCGAACACGCCGAACACCACGACGAACCCGGCCGCCATGAGTCCCGCGGCGGCGAGCGCGCGGCCCACGCGAGCGGCCCGCGTCGTGTCCGTCTCGGCGGCCACGACCATCGCCAGGTAGCCGGGCAGCATGGCGAAGCCGCACGGGTTGACGGTCGCCAGCATGCCCGCGGCGAGCGCGAAGGCCAGCTCGTCCATCAGCGGAGCGCGGCCACCCGGTCGAGCAGCTCCTGCTTGGCGAGGATGTCGGTCTCGACCTCGATGTCGCCGTTCGAGCTGACGAACGCGTAGGCCGGCTGGTAGGTCACGCCGAACCGCTTCCAGACCGTGGCCTCGGTGTCCGCGATGTGCGGGAACGAGGACAGGTCGAACCGCTGGATGAAGTCCCGCATCGCGGGCACCTGGTCCTGCGCGGCGACGCCGACGAACTGAACGCCGGAGTCCCGCGACGCCTGCGCCATGGTCGGCGCCTCCGCCTGGCAGTTCGAGCACCACGGCGCCCAGAACCACAGCAGCGCGGGCTTGCCGGCGAGGGACGCGCCGGAGAAGCCCTTGCCGTCCACGGTCTTCGCGGTGAAGCGGAGCTTCTCGGGCACCGGCTTCGGAGCCGGCTTCGGCGCCTTGGCCGTCGCGGACGCGCCGGTCGCGGCGTCGTCCGCGGCGGTGGTCGTCGCCGCTTCGGTCTTCGGCGCCTCTGGTGCCGGGCCGGCGGCCTCCGGTTGCGTGCCCCCGCAGCCGGCGAGCACCAGTACCGCCCCGAGTACCGCGATCATCGCCGGACGCAGCCGTGCCATCGAGCTCTCCTTCAGGTCGTCCGTTTCGTCCCACCGCATCATCGCGCCGGGTGGACCGGACGTACCCTTACGAACCTGTGACGCCTGGCCGCGTGGCGGCGAAGTGCACGACCGCACCGGACATGTGCAGCCGGTCGATCCGCAGGCCCGCGCCGTCCAGCCAGCGCTCGACCGCGGCGACGGTACCGCCGGGGCCGAAGAGGCCGGCACGCCGGAACATCCCGATCGCGACATCCTGGCGCAACCCCGCACCGCGCACAATCGTGTCGCCCACGATGCGGCCACCCGGGCGTACGCACCGGGCCATCTCGCGCACGGCTATCGGCGGGTCGGGTAGGCAGTGCAAGCCGTTGAAGGTGACGCAGAGGTCGAACTCGCCGTCCGCGAACGGCAGCGCGGCGACGTCGGCCTCGCGAAGCTCGACGGCCAGCCCGAGCCGGCCGGCCTGCCGGCGGGTCCGCTCGAGCATGCCGGTCGAGATGTCCGCACCGACGTAGCGGATACCTGGCCGCAGCCCGCGCAGCGCGACCCCGCCGCCGCACGGTACGTCGAGCACCGCCGCGCCGACCGGCAGGTCGCGGATCGAGTCGATGGTCCCGTAGAGCAACCCGGTGTCGGTGCCCCAGAGCAGGCGCCCGGCGGGCCGGGCGAGCCATTCCCGCTCCACGCCGTAGTCGTAGACCGCGCCGCCGAGGCGCCCGACCGTCTCCGTCCATCGCGTGCCGGCCATGCCCCATGGCTACCACGGGGCACGGCCGGCGCGCAGGTCTACTTCCAGCCGAGGTCGGTGATGTCGACGACCACGGTGGCGGCCGGCGTGTCGCCGCCCTCCTTCGCGATCACGATCACCTGCTCGTCCTTAGCCACGGAGGCGATCTTGCCGTCGCCGTTGACCTTGGTGTCCTTGTTCACCGTGTAGGTCTTGGCGTAGCCGTCCGCGCTCTTGAGGGCGATGGAGCCGGAGCTCACCGACGTCACCGCGCCCTTCTGGACGAGGACGGTCTGCGAGCCGCCGCCTTCCTTGGCGAGCACGACGGTGGCGTGCGAGATGTCCTTGATATCCATGTCGCCGAACGCGTCACCGAACCCGCTCCACGGGCCGCCATGGCCGCCCCAGTGGCCCCACGGACCACCCCACGGCCCGCCGTGGTCGTCGTCGGGTGCGGTCGAGGTGGCCGCGGTCGAGGTGCTCGCCGGTGTGGACGACGTCGCCGTGGCGATGCCGATCGCACCGAGGCTCGCCACGCCGACCACCGCCACGCCCACCCCGATACGCCAGGCGAGCCGGCGTCCCCGGTCAGAACTGTCGCTCATGTTTGCTCCCATCGGTTTCCGTGACACCAATGGTCGCGACGAGCGGGCCCGAAATCGTCGGACAGCCGACGGGACCTCGCCTACGCGCGGCGCGGTACCCGGCTTACCCGGGCGTACTCCCGTGGGAGTACTACGCGAGCCGGGTGACCTCGACGGACACCTCGATGGCGGTGGCAGAGCCGCCCGAGTACGTGCCCTTGAGCGGCGACACGTCCGCGTAGTCCCGGCCGAGCGCCACCCAGATGTGCCGCGGGCCGATCTCCACGTCGTTGGTCGGGTCGAAGCCCCACCAGCCGCCCGTCCACGCCTCGATCCACGCGTGGCTCTCCCCGCGCACGGTCTCGCCGACCTTCGCGTCCGGCTTCGTGTGCAGGTAGCCGGACACGTACCGGCCGGGGATCCCGATCGCCCGCAGCAGCGCGAGCGTCAGGTGCGCGTAGTCCTGGCACACGCCCTCGCGCGCGTGCCACGCGTCGACCGCCGAGGAGTGCACGCCGGTCGTCCCGCGCTGGTAGGTCAGCTTGTCGTGCACCCACTCGGAGACCGCGAGCACGGCCTCGACCGGCCGCCTGCCCTTGCGCAGCTCGCGGGCCACCCCGCTCAGCTCGCGGTGCTTCGGCACGTAGCCCGTCGGTTCGAGGAACTCCGCGTACCGGTCGAGGACCGCGGTGGAGCGCAGGTCCGCCCAGCTCGCCCCGTTGACGGGCGGGAGGTGCTCGTCGGTCTCCACCACCGACGAGGACACGATCTTCAGCTCGGTGTGCGGCGCGTGCAGGTCGAACGCGGTGACCTCGGTGCCCCAGTAGTCGGTGTACCGGTAGGACCGCGTGGCCGGCGTGGTCTCCAGCCTGCTCACGATGAGGTTTTGCTTGCGGTCGCTGCGCGGGGTCAGCCGGGCCTCGTTGTAGGACTGGGTGACCGGCGACTCGTACCGGTACCCGGTCGTGTGCACGACCCGCAACCGCCAGCTCACGACGCCCCCTCGCAGGCTCGATCACGCCGTCCACGGTCGCCCTGTGTCTGATGGCTCGCTCCGCAAGCTCCGCTCACAACGACACCCCCGCGTTCGTCCACGCCACCCACGGCACGGCGTGGAAGTATTGCAGCGCAACGGCTTCGCCGACGTCGCGGACGGTCTTCTGCAAGGTGGCGAGCCGGTCGGTGAGGTCGTCGAGCAGCTCGTCGTCGCGCAGGAACTCCAGGTCGCTGCGTGCCTTGCCGAGCAGCCGCAGCGCCTCGCCCTTCGCCCCGACCCGCGCGGTGGGCCGCAGGTCCAGCTGCTCGAGCACGGCCTCCGCCTGGCGTAGCGCGTAGAACACCGAGCGCGGGAACAACCGGTCCAGCAACAGGAACTGCACGACCCGCGCGGAGTCCAGTGCGCCGCGGTAGGTGCGCAGGTACGTGTCGTGCGCGCCGGCCGACCGGAGCACGGTGACCCAGCCCGGCGACGACGGCTTGTCCCCCGCCCGCGACATCAGCAGCCGCACGATCATGTCCACGCGCTCGACGGACCGGCCCAGTACGAGGAACCGCCAGCCGTCGTCGCGGGACAGCGTCGAGTCCGCGAGTCCCCAGAACATGGCCGCGCGCTCCTCGACGAAGGAGAAGAACTCGTGCGGGCCGAGGCGTTTCGCCGCGCGCTGCCGCTCGGGCACGGCGTTCCACATCGCGTTGACCGACGACCAGAGTTCCGTGGAGACGACCTCGCGCGCGACCCGGGCGTTCTCCCGCGCGCTGGTGATGGAGGCGACGATCGAGCCGGCGTTGTCGCGGGAGAACGCGACAAGGTCGGTCAGCGGCCGCACGTCGAGCGCCTCGCCCGACGGCGGCGCGATGCCGAGGACGCCGAGCAGCTGGCGGCTGCTCGCGTCCGGGTCGGCGGTCGCGTCCTCGAGCAGGTGGTGCACCGAGACGTCGAGGATCCGCGCGGTGTCGTCGGCCCGCTCCACGTACCGGCCGATCCAGTAGAGGGACTCGGCGTTACGGGCGAGCATCGAGCACCCCCTGCTGTTGCTGCTGTTGCTGCTGGCCGGTCGTCAGCTCGGGGCCACGCTCGGGCGCGATGTCCTCCACCCTGGGGCCGGCGAGCCCCGGGCCCGCGAGCTCGGCGTCCGCTGTGGACGATCGGGCGGCGAGCACCCAGGTGTCCTTGGAACCGCCGCCCTGCGAGGAGTTCACCACGAGGCTGCCCTCCGGCAGCGCGACGCGGGTGAGCCCGCCGGGGAGCACGAACACGGAGTTGCCGTCGTTGACGGCGAACGGCCGCAGGTCGACGTGGCGGGGCTTGAGCCGCTGGCCGACCTTCGTCGGCACGGTCGAGAGCTGCACGACCGGCTGGCCGATCCAGCGGCGCGGGTCGTGGCGGATGCGGCGGCGCAGCGTGGCGAGCTCGCGCTGGGTGGCGGACGGGCCGAACACGATGCCGTACCCGCCGGAACCCTCCACGGGCTTGACCACGAGCTCGTCGAGCCGGTCGAGCACCTGTGCCTGCTCGTCGGGCAGCCAGCAGCGGAAAGTGTCCACATTGGGCAGCAACGGCGACTCGCCGAGGTAGTACTTCAGGATGTCGGGCAGGTAGGTGTAGACGAGCTTGTCGTCGGCGACCCCGTTGCCGACCGCGTTCGCGATGGTCACGTTGCCGAGGCGGGCGGCGAGCATGAGCCCGGGGGATCCGAGCATCGAGTCGGCGCGGAACTGCAGCGGATCGAGGAACTCGTCGTCGACCCGGCGGTAGATCACGTCGACGCGGGTCGGGCCGGCGGTCGTGCGCATCCACACCCGTCCGCCCGAGCAGAACAGGTCGCGACCTTCGACGAGCTCGACGCCCATGAGCCGCGCGAG
>NZ_DATBKY010000049.1:0-15693 GCF_036555685.1 Actinophytocola sp.
CCTCTCCACCGGCGACCTTCGATAAACTGACGTCACGAGGGGTGCCCCCGGAGAGGGTGGGGGATGCTTACGTGGTGTGCGTGCGCGCGTAGCCGGAAAACTCGTGGTCCGCAAGTGTTTCCGGGTTCAACTGCCGCCTCGGGGGAATGGGGTTGGCGTGCGCGGTATCCTGGTGATATGAGCACCGGACGCCTGCTCCTTAGGTGGCCGCGCTGACCGACGGTTGGCGCGGCGGACCCCTCATGCCTATGGCAGAGGGGTTTTGTTCTGTTCGGAGCAAGGACCAGGGAAGGACCCCACGATGAGCCCCACGTCCGGCGGACCCGCGGATCCCGTGCCGGCCCACCGCTACACGGCTGCGCTGGCCAACTCCATCGAGCCGCGCTGGCAGCAGTTCTGGGAGGAGGACGGCACCTTCCACGCGCCCAACCCGGTCGGCCCGCTGGCCGGTGACGTCCCGAAGGACAAGCTGTTCGTCCAGGACATGTTCCCGTACCCGTCCGGTGCCGGGCTGCACGTCGGGCACCCGCTGGGCTTCATCGGCACCGACGTGTTCGCGCGCTACCACCGCATGACCGGCCGGAACGTCCTGCACACCATGGGGTTCGACGCGTTCGGCCTGCCGGCCGAGCAGTACGCGGTGCAGACCGGCCAGCACCCGCGCAAGACCACCGACGACAACATCCAGCGGTACCTGAGTCAGATCCGCCGGCTGGGCCTGGGCCACGACGAGCGCCGCCGCATCGCCACCACCGACCTGACGTACTACCGCTGGACGCAGTGGATCTTCCTGCAGATCTACAACGCCTGGTACGACGAGAAGGCGGACAAGGCCCGCCCGATCGCCGACCTGGAGGCGGAGTTCGCGCAGGACAAGCGGTCCACTCCGGACGGTCGCGGCTGGTGCGAGCTGACCCGCGCCGAGCAGCGGAAGATCATCGACTCGCACCGCCTGGTCTACCAGTCGGAGGCGCCGGTCAACTGGAGCCCGGGGCTGGGCACCGTCGTGGCCAACGAGGAGGTCACCGCCGAGGGCCGCACAGACCGCGGCAACTTCCCGGTGTTCCGCAAGAACCTGCGCCAGTGGATGATGCGGATCACCGCGTACGCCGACCGCCTGATCGACGACCTGGACCTGCTGGACTGGCCGGAGAAGGTCAAGACCATGCAGCGCAACTGGATCGGCCGCTCGGCGGGTGCGCACATCCGGTTCCCCGTCGGCGACGCGGACGGCGAGGCGATCGAGGTCTTCACCACGCGCCCGGACACCGTGTTCGGCGCGACCTACATGGTCCTGGCACCGGAGCACCCGCTGGTCGACGAGATCACGACCGGCGCGTGGCCCGAGGGCACGGACGAGCGGTGGACCGGCGGCGCCACAACCCCGGCCGAGGCGGTCGCCGCATACCGCCGGGCCGCCGCGCAGAAGTCCGAGCTGGACCGCCAGGAGAACAAGGACAAGACCGGCGTGTTCGTGGGCACGTACGCGACGAATCCGGTCAACGACGCCAAGATCCCCGTGTTCATCGCCGACTACGTGCTGATGGGCTACGGCACCGGCGCGATCATGGCGGTGCCCGGCCAGGACCAGCGCGACTGGGATTTCGCGACCGCGTTCGGCCTGCCGATCGTCCGCACGGTCCAGCCGAGCGAGGGCTTCACGGGCGAGGCGTTCACCGGCGAGGGCCCGGCCATCAACTCGCGCTTCCTGGACGGCCTGGACGTCGACGAGGCGAAGAAGACGATCATCGAGTGGCTGGAGGAGCACGGCCGCGGTGAGGGCCGGCTGCAGTACAAGCTGCGCGACTGGCTGTTCGCGCGGCAGCGCTACTGGGGCGAGCCGTTCCCCATCGTCTACGACGAGGACGACAACCCGATCCCGCTGCCGGAGAGCATGCTGCCGGTCGAGCTGCCGGACGTCGACGACTACTCCCCCCGCACGTTCGACCCGGACGACGCGGACACCGAGCCGTCGCCGCCGCTGTCCCGCGCGACCGACTGGCTGTACGTCGAGCTGGACCTGGGCGAGGGCCGGAAGCGGTACCGCCGCGACGCCAACGTGATGCCGCAGTGGGCCGGCTCGTGCTGGTACCAGCTGCGCTACGTGGACCCGACCGACACCGAGCGGTTCTGCGAGCCGGAGAACGAGGCGTACTGGCTGGGCCCGCGCCCTGCCGAACACGGCCCGGACGATCCGGGCGGGGTGGACCTGTACATCGGCGGCATCGAGCACGCCGTGCTGCACCTGCTGTACTCGCGCTTCTGGCAGAAGGTGCTGTACGACCTGGGGCACGTCTCCGCGCCGGAGCCGTACCGTCGGCTGTTCAACCAGGGCTACATCCAGGCCTACGCCTACACCGACTCGCGCGGTGTCTACGTGCCCGCCGAGGAGGTGTCCGAAGTAGACGGCAAGTTCTCCTGGAACGGGCAGGAGGTCCGCCAGGAGTACGGCAAGATGGGCAAGAGCCTGAAGAACGTCGTCACGCCGGACGAGATGTGCGAGCGGTACGGCGCGGACACGTTCCGGTTCTACGAGATGTCGATGGGCCCGATGGACGTGTCGCGCCCGTGGGCGACCAAGGACGTGGTCGGTGCGCAGCGGTTCCTGCAGCGGCTGTGGCGCAACGTGGTCGACGAGGAGACCGGCGAGCTGCGCGTCGGCGACGACGAGCCAGATGAGGCGACACTGCGTGCGATGCACAAGGCGATCGACGGCGTGCATGCGGACTACGCGAACATGCGGTTCAACACGGCCGGCGCCAAGCTGATCGAGCTGAACAACCACGTGACGAAGGCGTACGCGAACAGGCCGGTGCCGCGCGCGGTCGTGGAGCCGATGGTGCTGATGCTGGCGCCGCTGTGCCCGCACATCGCGGAGGAGCTGTGGTCGCGCCTGGGTCACGACTCGTCGCTGGGCCACGGCCCGTTCCCGCGGGCGGAGGAGCGCTACCTGGTCGAGGACACGGTCGAGTACCCGATCCAGGTGAACGGCAAGGTGCGCTCCCGCGTCACGGTGCCGGCCTCGGCGGACCAGGACGAGGTGAAGGCCGCCGCCCTGGCGGAGGAACGCATCGCGGCCCTGGTCGACGGCAACGAGCCCCGCAAGGTCATCGTGGTTCCGGGCCGCCTGGTGAACGTGGTCCTTTAAGCGAGGCTGTCCACAACCGACCAGGTTGTCCACAGCACGCGGCTGACCAGCCCTTTTGTCAGCCCTCCCCGGTAGACTGACGGTCACGAGGGGTGCCCCCGGAGAGGGTGGGGGCTACGTTTCTTGCGTTCTGCACGCGCGTGCGCGCGGGGGTAGTTCGGCTGCGGTCAGGTGCGTAGGTGGTCCTGGCGGCCTACTCGGTAGGACTCCGCCAGCCAGGTGGCGAACTCCTCGTCCACCTCGTCGGGAGTCGTCAGGCGGAAGGCGTGCAGGACGTTGCGCGGGGAGAACTCCTCGACGTGCCGGAAGCGTTCGCTCTCGGCCCGCCGGGCCAGGACCAGGTGGCCGTTCAGCCAGCGTTTGCGTGGCATGAACGCCGCGAAGCTCATCCGGACGTGCAGGGCGATGCGGGTCTTCTCGGGCAGCACCATGACCGGGCCGAGTTCGGCGACGACATCCAGGACGCGGTCGAACGTGGCGCGCACGTTGGGTTCGACGCCGGCGAAGTGGGTGTCGAGGTCGCCGAGCGGGGCGCAGGTGTGGGTCTGGTTGCGGTTGGCGAAGGTGCGCGCACATCGCGGGCAGGCCCACATACGGCGCAGCTTAGGCGCCGCCGCGCCGGCGGAACCACGGTGACGAGAACGCCGCCGCGATGGCCGATGAGCGGATCGCCGCCGTGGTCAACGGGTCCGTGCCTCCGGAGCTCATCGAGGCTCCCGGCCGGCCTGCGAACGCGGTTCGGTAGCCCCGGGCCGGCACCCGGCGAGCGGTGGCTCCGATCCGCACGTTGCGCAGGTTCTGCCGCCGCTGTCCGGGCCGTCGGGACGGAGTACCACTGACGACGGCGGCCACGACCCCACCAACCCGCGCGTCGTGCTGGACGTAGCCGCCAGCCAGGTGATCAGCTCCATGCAACAACGCCACCGCAACGAGAAGATCACTCGCCCTTCTACGCACCGTCGACAACTCAGACCCTCGCATCACTGTGTCTGGTCAGCGACGGCGGGCATGCCGCACCGCAAAAGGGTCGGCGGCCCGCCGTTGGTTCCATGAACGGCGCGCTCGCCACAACCGGTGAAGGGCTGCCCAAGCCGCGGATCAGCCGGCGCGCGCCAAGCGGCCAGGCACTCCGATCGGGAGTACCCGGGCCACGGCTGCGGCCGACGGACACGCGCCGCCGGCACCGATCGCTCGGGGGGCTACGCGACCGGTACCGGCGGCGCGAAGTCCGGCCAGTGCCTGCTGGGACAGACCGGACCCCGACGCTGGCATGCTCCGCCGGCGTTGGGCCCCTGACTGTGACGCTTCCGGTCGAACGGACGCGCCACCTGTCAGAGATGACGAACATTGTGGCATTACGGGTCGCATGCGCTAACTAATCGTTAGCACTTGCGCACGAAAGCCACTCTGCCGTGTCCGAACGACTCCGCAGCGTGCCGACGTGGGTTCCGGCCTCTGCTTCGCCCGTTTCGGACCTGGGAAAGCTTCGTCTCGTGACCAGTCCGAGACATCGGTCAACTGACGTATATGGCTCAGCGCGCGAAGAAGCGGTTCGACTCACCCGTCGACAGCAGCACGATGGCGCCCACCGACAGCAGCAGCACCAGCGCGTTGATCACCATCAGCACGATCAGGCTCGGCGCGAGGAACGACAGGACGATGCCGACGATGTTCAGCGACGCGAAGACGTACACCAGGACGCGAGCCCAGCGGGCACCCTTCGACAGGTTCGCCGCCGCCAGCGCGAGGACCACGCAGATGACCAGAACGACGATCGCGACGCCCGTGTAGGCCGGCGCGGTCTCCGCGGCCAGCTCCCGGGGCAGCGCCTGCCTGCCCTCGCTCGAATCGATCCACGCGTCCAGCAGGGCATCGGACATCGCGATCGTGAGGATCACGCGCAGCACCACGAGCGCGAGGATCGCCCACACAGCGAGCGTCGCGTTACGGACCGCGGGTGGTGTGGTGGTCGGTGCGGACATGTACTCAGCTCCCAAAGTGTCGGTACGGAACACCGACACCGAGGGCGCTGACCGTCCGTCAGTTCCGAACTCTGTGCAGGGGCAAAGAGAGGCGTGCGCTACAACTTCGCCCGCGCCGCGATGAACGCCTCGACCGCGCGGTTGACGTCGTCCGTCGAGTGCGCCGCCGACATCTGCGTGCGGATCCGGGCCTTGCCGTGCGGCACCACCGGGTAGCTGAACCCGATCACGTACACGCCCTGCGCCAGCAACAAGTCCGCCATCCGGCCGGCCAGCGCCGCGTCGCCGATCATCACCGGGATGATCGGGTGCTCGCCGGGGAGCAGGTCGAAGCCCGCCTCGGTCATCCGCGACCGGAACAGCGCCGTGTTCGCCCGCAGCCGCTCGAGCAGCTCGCCCGACGAGGACAGCAGGTCCAGCGCGGCCAGCGCGGCGCCCACGATGGACGGGGCCACCGAGTTCGAGAACAGGTACGGCCGCGACCGCTGGCGCAGCATCGCGACGATCTCGGCCCGGCCCGAGGTGTAGCCGCCGCTCGCCCCACCCAGGGCCTTGCCCAGCGTGCCGGTCACGACGTCCACCCGGTCCGTAACGCCGAACAGCTCCGGTGTCCCGCGCCCGGTCGGGCCCACGAAACCCACCGCGTGCGAGTCGTCGACCATCACCAGTGCGTCGTGTGCGTCGGCCAGGGCGCAGACCTCGTCCAGCGGTGCGAGGTAACCGTCCATCGAGAACACGCCGTCCGTCGCGATCAGCCGGTAGCGGGCGTCCGCCGCCTCCTTCAGCTGCCGCTCCAGGTCGGCCATGTCCCGGTTCTTGTAGCGCAGCCGCTTCGCCTTGCACAGCCGGATGCCGTCGATCACCGACGCGTGGTTGAGCTCGTCGGAGATCACGGCGTCCTCGGGTCCCAGCAGCGTCTCGAACAGACCCGCGTTCGCGTCGAAGCACGAGCTGTACAGGATCGTGTCCTCCGTACCGAGGAACGACGACAGCTTGCTCTCGAGCTCCTTGTGCGGCTCCTGCGTGCCGCAGATGAACCGCACCGACGCCATCCCGAAGCCCCACCGGTCCAGCGCCTCCTTCGCCGCCTCGACGAGGGCGGGATGGTCGGCGAGCCCGAGATAGTTGTTGGCGCAGAAGTTCAGCACCTCCGGCTCGGTGCCCACCCGCACGGCCGCGTTCTGCGGTGTGCTGATCACCCGCTCCGCCTTGAACAGGCCCGCCTTGCGGATCTCCGCCAGCTCGTCGGCCAGACCCTGCCGCATCGCGCCGTACATCAGTGGGCTCCTCCGTCCGCATGAGTCCAATCGAGAATCACCTTGCCGCACCTGCCTTCGCGCGCGGTGGCGAACGCCTTGTCGTACTCGGTGTAGGCGAACTTGTGGGTGATCACCGGCGAGATGTCCAGGCCCGCCTGCAGCAGCACCGACATCGCGTACCAGGTCTCGAACATCTCCCGGCCGTAGATCCCCTTGATGGTCAGCATCTTGAGGACCACCCGGCTCCAGTCGACCGCGATCTCCGTCGCCGGCAGGCCGAGCATCGCGATCCGCCCGCCGTGGGTCATGTTCGCGATCATCTCGCGCAAAGCGGCGGGCTGGCCGGACATCTCCATGCCGACGTCGAAGCCCTCGGACATGTCGAGTTCGGAGTAGACCTCGCCGATCGACTGCGTGCTCACGTCGAGCGCCACGTCCACACCGATCTTGCGCGCCAGGTCCAGCCGCGACTCGCTCACGTCGGTGATCACCACGTGCCGCGCGCCCGCGTGTTTCGCCACCGCCGCCGCCATCAGGCCGATCGGCCCGGCGCCGGTGATCAGCACGTCCTCGCCCAGCACCGGAAAGGACAGTGCCGTGTGGACGGCGTTGCCGAACGGGTCGAAGATCGCCGCCACGTCGACGTCGACGTGATGCGTGTGCACCCACGCGTTCTGCTCGGGCAGCACGGCGTACTCCGCGAACGCGCCGGCCGTCTGCACGCCGAGGCCGATCGTGTTGGCACACAGGTGCCGCCGGCCCGCCTTGCAGTTGCGGCACGTGCCGCAGACCAGGTGACCCTCGCCGCTGACCAGATCACCGACCTTGACCTTGGTGACCGCGGCGCCGATCTCGACGACCTCGCCGACGAACTCGTGGCCGAGGACCAGGGGTGGCGAGATCGTCGCCGCCGCCCACTCGTCCCACGAGTCGATGTGCAGGTCCGTACCGCAGATGCCGGTTCGCAACACCCGCAGCTTGACGTCGTTCGGTCCCGGTTCCGGCTCGGGTACGTCGGCGAGCTGTAAACCAGGCCCCTGGACGCCTTTGACCAGAGCCTTCACGCATTCCTCCGCACGTCTCCTGCCCGGCCGGCGTCAGTCGCCGGCCCGGCTGATCTTCCACGGCGACCGGAACAATAGGCTGCCGATCCGCACGTAGCTCGCCCGGCGCAGCTGTAGCGAGCCCGCGGTGAGCGTGCCCGCCACCACGAACCGCGGCTGCCCGCCGCCCGGGCCGACCTTGTCCTTGATGCTGCCGGCGGTGACCCGCACCTGGGCGGTGTCCACCGACGAGCGCTCGGGCAGCAGCAGCTTCACGGTGCCACCGCTGACATTGAGCATGATGCGTACCTCGTCGTACGCGATCCGTGCCTCGCTGAAGTCCAGGTCCGTCGAGCCCATCCGGTTGCGGATGATCAGTTCGCGCGGCACTGTCCACTGTCCGTCCCGCTTGATCGCCGACATGTTCGCGCGCAGCTCGACCGCCTTCTCCCGCACCGGCGAGTTGGGGTCCTCATGCGTGACACCCGGCAGGTCGACGACCACCGCGTTGAGCTCGCCCCGCGTCTTCGCGGCGAGCGCGGTGTCGGTCCGCTCGGTGAACTCGTCGAGCGACAGCAGCCCCCGGCCGATCGCCTTCTGCAGCACGTCGACGACGTGCGCGCGCTCGGCGTCGGACACCCGCAGCTCGCGCGGGTCGATCGGGCTGTCCGGAGGCACGCCACCACGGTATGCCATCCACCGTGTACTCAGCTGGTGGAACCGTCCACGTCGATCCGTTCGAAACCGCACCTACGGCACCTGCGCGTCCGGCATCCGGACCCGGTGCGCCTGGAGCGTTTCCTCAGCGCTCCCACTCCGCCTTCGTGTCGTCCTTCTCGGCGGCCGCGGTCTCCGGTGCCACGGCTTCCTGTTCGTGCAGCACGTCGATCTCGCCCGGGTCGGTGTCGCCCTCGTGCAGCAACGACTTGATGCCCGCGTTGAGCACGGCCAGGAGCGGAACCGCGAGCAGCGCCCCCGCGATGCCGCCCGCGATCAGGCCGGCGGCGATCGCCAGCACCACCGCGAGCGGGTGCAGGCGCACCGCGCGACCCAGCAGCCAGGGCTGCAGCACGTGGCCTTCCAGCTGCATCACGGCGATCACGATGCCGAGCACGATCAGCGCGGCGATGAACCCCTTGGCCACCAACGCGATCAGCACGGCGACCGTGCCGGCCACGACCGCACCGATGATCGGTACGAAGGCGGAGAGGAACACCAGGGCCGCCAGCGGGATCACCAGCGGCACGCCGACGATCGCCAGCCCGATGCCGATGCCGATCGCGTCGACCAGCGCCACCGCGGCGGTCGCCCGCACGTAGCTGACCAGCGCGGCGAACCCGCGGCGGCCGGCGACGTCGACGCGGTCGCGGACGCGGGCGGGCACGCCGCGCACGAGGAAGCGCCAGATCCCCGGGCCGTCGTAGAGGAAGAAGATCAGCACGAACACCGTCAGCAGCAGCCCGGTGAGGATCTCGCCGATCGTCGTCGCCGTGGTGATCGCGCCCTCGGTGATCGCCGACTGGTTCTCCTGGATGGCCTTGACCGCGTTGTTGATGAAGTTGCTGATCTGCTGGTCGCGCATGTGCAGCGGGCCCGTGGTGAGCCAGTCGCGGATCTGGTCGAGAGAGTCCGAAACCTGTTGCTGCAACTGCGGAAGACCGTTCGTGAACGTGATGATCACGAACGTGATCAGCCCGCCGACCAGCGCGAGGCCGGCGATCATCACCAGCAGCGATGCGAGGCCGCGTGGCACGCCGAGCTTCGACAGCCGGTCGACGCCCGGCGCCATCAAAGCCGAGAGGAGCAAGGCGATCGCGATCGGGATGAGCACGGGCGCGAAGTAGCCGGCCAGGTACACGATCACGTACAGCGCGGCGATCACGACGATGAACCGCCAGGCCAGCGCGCCGCTCACGCGGAGCCCGGTCGGCACGAGCGGCGTGACGTCCGAGGGTGGCTTGCGCGAGGACTTGCGCTCGCGACGTGTTGTGGTCACCTTCGAAACTTATCGAGCGAGTCGGACATCCGGCAGCCGATCAGACAGCCGGAGAGCACAAAGTCGGGCTGTGGACAGATTCTCCCGCACACGGCGATCCTCCTGTGCTGACTACGTTTCGTGACTTGTGGACACACTTTGTGTTCATCACACGATCAGGGGTTTACCCCGCGCCGAGCGTGCGAAGCAGCGGGTGGCAGTGCAAACCTCTCTGCTGCACGGCCCGCCGGAACCGAACGTGACCGAACGAGCGCACAGCGTTCACGGAGTTCCGCCGGCGTGGATCTCTTTCGAACAGGCGAGGACATCGGTGGAACAAGCGATCAGCACTGCCCGGGACACGGCCGCCCTCGCGCGGCGCGTCGTCCTGCGCACGCTGACCGTCATCGGCGGCGCTGCCGCCGGCACCGCCATCGCTTGGTGCCTCTCCACGGCGGGCGCCGCCGCCGACACGGGCGCGACGCCCTCGCCCGAGGTCCCGGTCGTCAGCACCGTCGTCTCGCCGGCCGTCTCGCCGATGGCCGGCGCGCTGGACCCGGCGATGCACGGCGCGCTCGACAAGACCGCCGGCGAGCTGTCCGACGCGGCTCCGGCGAAGGCCGTCGAGGAACTCGGCGACCGCGTCGAGGACGCCGCCGGCGGGCTCCGTGAGCTCGCCGAGGAGCAGCTCTCCGAGTGCGCCGACCCGCTGTGCGGGCTCGCGGAGCTCGGCCGTAGCGAAATCCCGTCCGCCGGTGCCGAGGCCGGCCGGTCCGAAACCCCGCCTCGTGCGCCAGCCGTCGCACCCCACGCCACCGGAAAGGTGGCAGCCCCGGGCATCGACCCGGACCGGACGGCCGAGCGCACCGCGACCGGCCGCGCCTACTCGGACGGCATGCCCCGGCGTGGCTCTCCAGCGCCGGGCATGCCGTCCGTCCCGGCGCCACTCGCACCCGCCGCGCCGGCCCCTGCGGCCGAACAGAACGGCTCCGCGGGCAACCCGGCCGACTCGTCGCTGTTCGCGGCGTCGCCGTGGCGGGATCGCGCGCCCGTGCTCGTGCACGAGCCGACGGTGCCCACGACCGTGGTGACGCTCTCCGAGCGCGTCGGCGCCCAGCCCGGCGTCAGCCCCGACTGACCAGGACGGCGCGACCGGCCCGAGCCCCGACTGCTCGCCGAGCCGGCATGCACCGCCGCTGTCTCCGCCTACCGGCCGGTGCCGCGCCATCCGCGCAGGATCCCCGCCCTCCGACCCGGGTGGTCGATTGCCCCGGCGCGTCCCCACGCCGACGCGCCCGGCCACCCGCCAAACCCCCAGAGGAATACGAAAGGAGCATCACACGATGCAAACCTGGGCGAAGCGAGGTCTCCAGACCGCGCTTGTCACCGGTGGTTTGCTGATGCTGGGCACCGGCATCGCTTCTGCCGACGAGAACGTCAACCCGGACCGGCCGGCATCGCCGCTCGACGGGTCAGTGCGCGTTCCCGTCCACTTCGACAACAACGCACTCGGCACGCCGCTGGGTCAGAAGGACCTTCCGAGCCTCGACAAGGAGCTTCGGGTCGGCGTCGACGACCTGACGCACGCCGTGCCGCTTGCGGACAAGGCGGCACCGGTCGTCGCCCCGGTCAGCGCCAAGGTGACGGACAAGGTGGCGGACACCGCGTCGCCGGCCGTCGCCGACGTGTCCGGCAAGGTCGACCCGGTCCTGCACCGGGTCGACGCGCAGGTCGAGCCCGCCGCCGACAAGGTCAACGCGACCACCGCGAAGGCGGGTGTGCCCCCACTGCCGCCGCTGCCGACGATGTCGGTCCCGCAGGTCGACGGCGCGTTCGAGGGCAACCGGGTCGACGGCGACCTGGTCGTGCCGGTCGACGTCTCCGGCAACGCGGTCGCGCTGCTCGGCGCCGCCTCCACCGAGAACGAGTCCAGCCAGTCCTACGGCGACAACGAGTCCGTCGTGACCGACGGCTCCGGCGGGTTCCTCGCCGGCAACGTGGTCGACCTGGACTGGGCGCTCCCCGTGCAGATCACCGGCAACGCGATCTCCGGCCTCGGCGCCGCCGAGACCACGAGCATCGCCTCGCAGGACACCGCCGCGACGAGCGACGTCACCAGTGACGGCAGCGACGGCGTGCTGTCCGGCAACGTGCTCGCGGGCCACTGGGCCACGCCGGTGCAGGGCAACGGCAACGCGATCGCCGTGGCCGGCGACTCGCAGGCCGACGCGACCGCCGACACCACCGCCACCTCCGGCGGCACCGTGCTGACCTCCGGCGCGGACAGCCTCGGCAGCGGCAACATCGGCGCGCCGCCGATCGCCACCCCCGTCGAGGCCAACGGCAACGCGCTCGCGGGTGCGGGCACCGCCGACGCGTCCGTGGCCACGACCGCCACCGCGACGGCCGGCGGCCTGCGCGATGGCATGTACGGCGTGCCGACCTACCTCGAGACCAACGGCGACCCGGCGGTCGCGGCGGGCAACATCGTCAGCCCGGCCGTCAGCGGCCCGGCCCTCGCCTGTGGCAACGCGGGCGCGGGCGCCGGCACGTCCTCGGCCGGCTGCGTCTCCGACACCGCGACGACCGCCGGTGGCACCACCCGCAGCACGGGCGAGGGCTCGGTGCTCTCGGGTGCCGCCGCGACCGCCCCGGTGGCGATCCCAGCCGAGGTCTTCGGCAACGCGGGAGCCGGCGCCGGCAGCGCGGACGCGGTCGCCGACAACACGGTCAACCCGACCGCCGGCGGCGACTCCTACACCCGCGGGCACGACAGCATGGCGTCCGGCACGGTCGCCAGCGTCGCGCCGAGCGGTCCGGTCGACGTCTTCGGCAACGCCGCGGCAGGTGCGGGTTCTGCGGCGAGCGCCGCGACCCAGACCGTCGACCTCGACAGCAGCGGCCACGTCGGCACGACCGGTGACAACTCGGTCGGCGGTGGCAACATGACCACGGTCCCGGTCGTCACGCCGGTCGAGGGCTTCGGCAACGTGGCCGGTGCGGCCGGCAGCGCCACGGCCACCGCCTCGGAGGTCAAGACCACGGCCACCGACGGCGGCGGCAACACCGACGACGACAACGGCGTGCTGGCCTCGAACAACCTCACCGCTCCGGTCGCGGGCGCCGTGCAGGCGTTCGGCAACGGCGGCGGCGCGCTGGCGTTCACCGACGCCGCGGCCATGACCGACACCGAGGTCGTCTCGGGCGGCGACGCGGAGGCCACCGGCACCGCGGGCCTCGGCTCCGGCAACATCGGCCAGGCCCCTGTCGCGCTGCCCGCGCAGCTGTTCGGCAACGGCGCGAGCGTGCTCGCGAGTGGCGACCAGACCGCCGCCAGCGACACCTCGGTGACCGCGGGCGGCGACGCCTTCACCGACGGCCAGAACGGCCTGCTGTCCGGCAACGTCGCGTCGGGGCCGCTGGGCGGGATGGCCCAGGCGTACGGCGAGTCGGCCGCGGCGATCGGCATGAACGAGGCCGACGCGTGCTCGGCGACGACCGCCACGGCTGGCGGTGACGTCGGGACCGACGGCTCTGCCGGCCTGGGTAGCGGCAACGTGGTCAGTCCGCAAGCGCTCGGGAACGTCCAGAGCTTCGCGGCGGCGGCGTCAGGGGTCGGCGGCAGCAACTCTGCCGAGGCCGACAGCGTCTCGACCGCCACCTCCGGTGGTGACATCGACACCGCGGGCATGGACGGCTTCCTCGCCGGCGACATCGTCGACGTGCCGGCGGGGGCGGTTGTCCAGCCGTTCGGGGACGCGGTCGCCGCGGTGGGGAGCTACTCCGATGCCGCGGCGGACAACGTGACCAGCAACGCCGCCGGTGGCACGTCCACCACGACGGGCGGGGCCGGCTCGCTGTCCGGCATCGACACGACGGTGCCGCTCGGCGCCGGGGCGCCGGTGTACGACGTGCCGGTCGAGGTGCTCGCGCAGGCGATCACCGACTCCGCCAACGTCAGCTACCTGGCGGTCGGCGAGGACGCGGGCCAGCTGGACCTGCCGCGCAGCGGTAGCGGGATGCCGGCGACCGAGGTGCCCGCGCTGATCTTCGGGCGCCCGGCGCAGCGCGCGTTGCCGACCGACAACGTCACGCCGTTCGCCGGCGAGTTCAGCGGTGTGCTCGACGGTTTCGCCGGCGGGACCTCCGGCGTGCCGGGGCCGGACCAGGTAGGCCAGGTCGCCGGCACGGTGTCCGGGGCGAGCGGGTACCACGTGCTGCCCTACCCGGCGGCACACTCGCGTTCGGACGTCCCGTCCGCCGGTGACCTGCCACTGGACGGCACCCCGCTGGGCGCCATCCCGCTGGAGGTGCCCGCGGTTCCGGCCACGCCTGCGGTCCCGGCTGTTCGTGCCGTTCCCGCGGCGCCGGTCATGCCCGCGGTTCCGGCCGTGCCGGCGGACCTGTCCGACGTGACCACCGTGCTGCCGGCCATGCCGGCCGTCGGCGATCTCGCGGACGTGTCACCGCAGCTGCCCGCCGTCGGCGACGCGGACGTCACGCACATCGTGCCGAACGTCCCGTCGGTCGGCGACGTCAACGCGATGCCGGTCGTCGCCGCTCCGGCGCTGAACAACCTGCCGGCCCGTGACCTGCAGGGCGCGCCGGCACTGTCCCACCTGGACGCCACGTCCGCGGTCGACGACGCCTCGCTGTCCGCCACCCGGGCGGCGCTGGCCAGCCTGTTCACCGTGAACCCGATCGCCTGATCGCATCGCGGTCTCGAGGGCCCGGGAGCCACGCGCTCCCGGGCCCTTTCGCGTGCGGCACACTGCGCGCCATGGCGCACACCTGCCACGACGATCTCGTCGAGCTGTCCGACTGGGCCTGGCACCGCCTGGAGCAGCGCATGGCCGGCCTCACCGACGAGGAGTACCTCTGGGAGCCGGTGCCCGGCTGCCGCACCGTCCGCCGCGGGCTCGACGGCACGTACCGCTCGGACGGCCCCGCCCCGCCCGGCGACTCGAGGCGGTTCACCACGCTGGCGTGGCGCCTGTGCCACATCGCGGACCTGCTACGGGAAGAACGGAACGGTCCGTGGCTCGGCCGCGCGGCACCGCCGCCCCGCGAGCAACCCGGCGACCCGGCACCGCCGCCGGTGCGCTGACCGAGCTGGCCGCGGCCCACGACTGCTGGCGGACGATCCTGACGGCCACCACCGAGGAGTCGCTGGCCGAGCCGATCGGCCCCCGCGCCGGCCACTACGCCGACGCCACGCGCCGCTCGTTCGTCCTCCACGTCCTCGACGAGCTGATCCACCACAGCGCCGAGGCCGCACTGATGCGAGACCTGTACGCGGCGAGCCGGGGAACCGCCGATCGCGCCCCCGGCGTCGGCGCGTGAACGAGAACGATCTGGGTCCAGGCCGTGGCGGATCTCGGAGCGATTCGTGGAGCGGTCTCAACCCTGGGCGAGGTCCGTGAAGCGGGAGTAGTGGAGCTGGTGCGCCACGGTCACCGTGGTCGTCGGGCCCGCGCGGTGCTTCGCCAGGATCAGGTCGGCCTCGCCGGCTCGGGGATCGTCTCGTTCCCAGGCGTCCGGGCGGTGGATCAGGACCACCATGTCCGCATCCTGCTCCAGGGAGCCCGACTCACGCAGGTCGGCCAGCATGGGGCGCTTGTCGGTGCGTTGCTCGGGGCCGCGGTTCAGCTGGCTGATCGCCACGACCGGGACCTCCAGCTCCTTGGCCAGCAGCTTCAGCTGCCGGGAGAACTCCGAGACCTCCTGCTGGCGCGACTCGACGCGCTTGCCGGACGTCATCAGCTGCATGTAGTCGACGACGATCAGCTTCAGGTCGTGGCGCTGCTTTAGCCGCCGGGCCTTCGCGCGGATCTCCATCATCGTCATGTTCGGCGAGTCGTCCACGAACAGCGGCGCCTCGCTGACCTCGCTCATCCGCCGCGCGAGCCGCGTCCAGTCGTCATCGGTCATGCGACCACCACGCATGTCCGCGAGGCGGATCTTGGCCTCCGCGGACAGCATGCGCATCACGATCTCGGTGCGACTCATCTCCAGCGAGAAGATCACGCTGGTCATCCCGTGCCGCACCGAGCACGACCGCGCGAAGTCGAGCCCCAGCGTCGACTTCCCGATACCGGGGCGCGCGGCCACGATGATCATCTGGCCGGGGTGCAGGCCGTTGGTCAGCTCGTCCAGGTCGGTGAACCCGGTCGGAACGCCGACCATCGCGTCACCGCGGGAGTCGATCGCCTCGATCTCGTCGAGGGCGCCCTCCATGATGTCGCCGAGCGGCAGATAGTCCTCGCTGGTGCGCTGCTCGGTGACC
>NZ_DATBKY010000050.1:0-12912 GCF_036555685.1 Actinophytocola sp.
CCGCCGCCTGGCGGATGTTCAGGCGTGCACCTGTGGAGGCGTAGGGCGCGGCTCCTCGTCGCCGACCACGCGGGCGCCCGGGACCGGGCCGTGCACGACGCGCACCGTACGGCAGACGCCCGCGCCCGACAGCGACGCCGCCACCTGCACGGCGTCCTCGGCGCTCGCACAGAGGAACGCGCACGTCGGGCCGGAGCCCGACACCGTGCCGGCCAGCGCGCCCGCGTCGACCCCGGCCCGTAACGTCCGCCGCAGGCCCGGGCGCAGCGACACGGCCGCGGCCTGCAGGTCGTTGCCCAGCAGCAGCGCGAGCTGCCGCGGATCGCCGGCCGCGAGTGCCTCCAGGACCGGTTCGACCTCGCCCACGCACGGCGGGTCGCCGCTGTCGCGCAGGCGGTCCAGCTCGGCGTAGACCTTGGGTGTCGCGAGGCCGCCGCGGGCGAACGCGAGCACCCAGTGGAAGGTGTGGCGGGTCAGCACCGGGACGATCTGCTCGCCACGGCCGGTGCCGAGCGCGGTACCACCGTGCAGCATGAACGGCACGTCGCTGCCGAGCGTCGCGGCGACGTGGGCAAGCTCGTCGCGGCCCATGTCCAGCTTCCACAGGCTCGCGAGGCCGACGAGCGTGGCGGCGGCGTCCGCGCTGCCGCCCGCCATGCCGCCGGACACCGGGATGTTCTTGCGGATCATGACCCGGACCTTGGGCTCCTCGGCCCCCTTGCCCGCGTGCCGGGCGAGCTCCTCGACCGCCCGCCAGGCGAGGTTCGCGCCGTCGGTCGGCACCGTCGACGCGCCCTCGCCACGCACCTCGACGCCCGGCTCGTCGGCGATCGCGACCGTGACCTCGTCGGTCAGCGACAGCGACTGGAAGACGGTGGACAGCTCGTGGAAGCCGTCCTTGCGCACAGCGCCGACCGCGAGGTGCAGGTTCACCTTGGACGGCACCCGGACGGTGACCGGGCGGGGGACGACTGCGAGCACCCCATCAGCCTACGGCCACGGCGATCCCGGCCGGCTGCTGGTTCTCGCGGCCGGCCGGGTCGCGTGTGCGCAGGTCAGGCCGCCAGGCTGCGCGGGCCGCGGGCGAGCTCGCGGACCGTGCCACCCCGCTCGGCGAGCCAGCCGAGCGCGGCGTGCGTGCGGTGGCCGGAGACGCCCAGGCGGAACCGCGCCACCGGCGTCTCGCCGATGCGGGTGACGCCGCCGCCGATCACGGAGATGTCCGTGCCGAAGCGGCTCGCGGCCTCGGGCAGCAGCGAGCCGATGGCGGCGAAGCCGACGAGCACGACGTCCGCGACGCGCGGGTAGTCCGCGCGCGCGGCCGGGTCGATCGCGGGCAGGATGGCCTGGCTGACCAGGCTGTCCGGGTCCTGCACCAGCTCGAGCAGCCGGCCGGTCTCCAGCAGCCGGCCGTGCTCGAGGACGGCGACGTCGTCGGCGATGCGGCGGACGACGCTGGCGTCCTGGGTCGCGACGAGCACGGTGGCGCCGAGCTCGGCGCGGGCGCGGTCGAGCGTCGCGAGCACGCTCGCGGCGCCGTCCTCGTCCAGGTTCGCGGTCGGGTCGTCGGCGAGGACCACGGCGGGGTCGCCGACGAGCGCTCGCGCCACGGCGATGCGCTGGCGCTGGCCCGGGGTGAGGTCCTGCGGGTAGGTGGCCGCGTGGCTGGTGAGGCCGATCAGGTCGAGCACCTTGCCGACGCGCTCGCGGCGCTGCGGGCCGTCCATGCCGACCTTTTCGAGCGGGAGCGCGATGTTGCCGGCCGCCGTGCGCTGGCAAAGCAGCGACTCGCCGGAGGGCACGACGCCGATCCGCGAGCGGGCGACGCGCATGGAGCGCTCGTCGAGGGCACCGGTGTTGAGCCCGTCGAGGCGGAACACGCCGCTGTCCGGGCGCTCCCGCAGCGACAGGACGCGAGCGAGCGTGGACTTGCCGGCGCCCGCGGGGCCGACGACGCCGGCGATGACGCCGGCCTGAATGTCGAGGGTGACGTCGTCGAGGGCCACGACGGACCCGGACGTACTTCGGAAGGTCTTGCTGAGGTTCTCGAGGGTGATCACGATGTGCTCCAGTCCAGGCGCGTTGACCGCTCGTTTCGCGAGGCGGTGTTCGGTGAAGGCCCCTCTTGGGGGCAGCGGTGTACGGGGCGTCAGCTGCAGAAAGTCAGCGACGACAACCCGTGACCGTGCGCCGGCACTGGTCGATGACACGCCTTGTGGTGAGCATGACCATCGCTCTCACTCCTCCATCGATCCTGGCGGTAGCACCTGCCCGACTTGGGTGGTTGCTGCGGCGTCCTGGAGCCAGGTCTCTCAGCCGCTCGGGATGGATACTCTCGCAGTCAACCCGATCCGGCCGCGGCTTTGCAACCGCCGCCTCAGCCAGACTCAGTCAGATATCTGCCAAATCACAACTGGCCGGCGATGGCCGCGAAGTCCGTCACGTCGAGTTGCTCCCCGCGCGCTCTGGGGTCGACGCCGGCCTTGGTGAGCAGCTCTTCGGCGCGTTCGGCGCCGCCCGCCCAGCCCGCGAGGGCGGCGCGCAAGGTCTTGCGGCGCTGGGCGAACGCGGCGTCCACCAGGCCGAAGACCTGTGCCTTGTCGCCTGGTGGCTCCTCGCGGCGTTCGAGTCTCACCAGCGCCGAGTCGACGTTGGGCACGGGCCAGAAGACCGTGCGCGGGACGGTGGCGACCCGCTTGGCGGCGGCGTACCAGGCGATCTTGACGCTGGGCACGCCGTAGACCTTGGACCCGGGGCCGGCGGCCATGCGGTCGGCGACCTCGGCCTGGACCATGACGAGCGCCTTGTCGAGGGTGGGCAACTCGGCGAGGAGGTGGAGGACGACGGGGACGGAGACGTTGTAGGGCAGGTTGGCGACCAGGGCGGTCGGTTTCTCCGCGAAGCGTTCGGCTTTCACAACCACCGCGTCGTCCTGGACGACGTGGAGCCGGTGCGTCAGGGTCGGCGCGCGGTCGGCGACGGTGTGTTCGAGGTGGCGGGCGAGGACGGGGTCGACCTCGACGGCGTGCACGGCGTGGCATCGCGGGAGCAGGGCGAGCGTGAGGGAGCCCAGCCCGGGCCCGACCTCGACCACGACGTCGTCGGCGGTGATCCCGGCGTCCTTGACGATGCGCCGGACGGTGTTGGGATCGTGGACGAAGTTCTGCCCGAGCCGCTTGGTGGGCCGCAGGTCGAGCTCGGCGGCGAGGCGCCGGATGTCGGCGGGGCCGAGCAGGGCCGCGCCCCGCGCAAGGTCCCCGTCGCGTTCACCCACCGCACGAGCCTAGCGATGCGTGGCGGGGTGGGACTTGCGGGCGAGCAGGCACGCCTGCGGCGCGCTCTCGCCCTCGGTGGTCAGGCGTGCGGTGACGGTCAGGCCGGCGTCTTCGAGCAGCGCGGCGACGCGGTCGGGCGGGAAGCGGTAGACGTCGAGGCGGACCGGGTGGCCGTAGGCGTGCTCCGGGCGCCGGTGCCGGTCGCCGGCATGGAAGCCGACCAGCGCGTAGCCGCCCGGCGCGAGCACGCGGTGGAACTCGGCGAACACGACCGGGAGCTCGGCGGGTGGCGTGTGGACGATCGACCACCAGGCGACGAGACCGCCGAGTGCGCCGTCGGCGAGTGCCAGCCCGGTCATCGAGCCGACCGCGAAACGCAGCCGCGGGTACCGCTCCTTCGCGACCGCGACCATCCGTGGCGACAGGTCGAGGCCGAACGCGTCCAGGCCGAGCGCGGCCAGGTGCGCGGTGACTTGCCCCGGCCCGCAACCGAGATCGGCGACCGAACCACGGACGACTTCGGCGAACGCGGCGATCATGGCCCGCCCGAAGGGATCCTTCGCGAAGCGCTCCGGCACGACATCGGCGTAGTCACGAGCGACGACGTCGTAGGACTCCCGCGTGTCGGTCAGATGCGACGGCTCGATCACCCGCGGAACCCTAGCCACTCCGGCAGTCACCACAGACAGGAAGCGAGCCCGGACTCTGGTGAGTCCGGGCTCGCTGCGAAAGGAAACCTACTGGGGAAGGCCCAGCTTGGCGGAACAGGCAGGCCAAGCGCCGTAACCGCCGCGGGCGTCGCGAACCTTGGTGGCGATCGCGATCTGCTGCTCGCGGGTCGCCTGGTGTGGGTAGGCGGCGTACTGGCCACCGCCGTTGGCGTCCCACGTCTGCTTGTCGAACTGGACACCGCCGTAATAGCCGTTGCCCGTGTTGATCGCCCAGTTGCCGCCCGACTCGCACTGCGCGAGCTCATCCCAGACGGCGCCGTCGGAGATCACCGGCTGCGGGGGCTCCTTGGTGCCGACCCGCACGACCTTCGGCTTCGGCTGCTTGGTGACCTTCGAGCCGATCTCGACCCGGGCCATCTCCTCGCCGTTCTTCACCGTGATCCGGTAGGTCGCGATCCGCTCGCCGGGCGCGCCCGGGTCGAGCACGACCTCGGTGCCCTCCATCGCGTTCGGGTCCTCGACCTCCTGCACCGGAGGCTTGACCTTCTCGGTCCGGTTCACGACGGTGACGCCGTTGCGGGTGATCCGGATCTCCGCGCCGTCGGTGACCTTGATCTTGCCGCCGGGCGCGATCTGGTCGTCCGGGCCCAGCTTGAGCTTCAGGTCGTCGACCAGCTCCTGGACGGTGACCGCGGTGGTCTGCAGCGCCTTCGGCTTGTTGCCACCGTCGAAGAGCGTGATGTTCTTGAGGGTCTTGATCTCCAGCGCCATGCCGTTGAGCGGCACGCCGTTGTCCATCCCGGCCGACATCCACGCGCCCTCGGCGGCGATGTTCGCCTGCCGCAGCGCGTCGCGGACGTTCGTCGCGCGGACCCAGAGGTCCTTCTTCTCACCGTCGATGGTCAGGTGGAGCTGGCGACCACGCTGCAGGACGACCTTGTCGCCGTCGTCGACGCTCGCGGCCGGGGACGGGGACAGGGCGTCGTGCGCCCCGACCTGCAGGCCCTCGTCGTCGAGCAGCTCGCCGACGGTGTCGGCGTAGGTGTTGACCTCCTGCGCCTTGCCGTCGACGTCGACCGTGACCGACTTGTTCATCGCGATCGCCGCGGCACCGCCGCCGATCAGCGAGACCAGGATCGACGCGATCGTCGCCTTGAGGACGGACTTCTTCCAGCGCTTGATGCCGGTCGCGACACCGGGAGGAGCTTCCTCCTCGTCGGTCATCGGCAGCGCGCGAACCCGCCCGCCGGACAGCTCGTCCGGGATGATCGGCAGGACGGTGGTCTCGGCGTTGATCAGCCGGATGAGCTCGTCGACGTCGACGTTCGCGTACGCCATCAGCTCGTCGGCCTGCGGGCCGAGCGCCGTGCGCACGTCGTTCGGGGTGATGGTCAGCGAACCCGAGTATCCGTCGAGGTTGGAGCTGCCGAAATCGTCGTAGAAGTCGGGGAACTCCGAACGCCACGCGCGGAAGTCGTCGTCCAGGACCGCGGTGCCGGCGGCGGCCGGAGCGTCGACCGGGGTGAACCAGTCGGTGTCCGCGAACCCGCTACCCGTAGAACCGCCGAAATCGCCGGATCTGTATCCGCTCACTTAAGTCGATACCTCCAGAAGGCCGCAGCCGAGCCCAACTACAGCGCCGGCTAGCGCGCTTCGTTCCGTCACGACATCCCAAAGCCCCGGGCCATCCCAGGCCACCTCGAAAGACGGCCACCCCGACATGCATTGGCCTTGCTTCAGGCGTAGCAGGACCGCGTCGTCCCGGCTACGGTCACGGGACAGTAACGGTGCCGGGCAGGTTGCGCAAACACCGCGTCGAGTGTCGTGATGCCCGTCACTCCACGAATGGAGTAGCGCGCGTCGCCCGTTCATCGCAGTGATCACGACTCGTGACCACCGAAATCACCTTGGGTAGCACCCGAAAGGCCGAAGATCCGGTCGGCATTCGCGTTCACGGCTGCACACAGCTCCCCTAGATCAACCCCTCTGAGCTGCGCAATGTCCACGATCGTGTACGCAGCGCCATGCGGCTCGTTCGGGCGGCCGCGATACGGATGCGGTGTGAGGAACGGCGCATCGGTCTCCACGAGCAACTGGTAAACGGGAACATGACCGACGGCGTCACGAAGCGCCCGCGCATTGCGAAATGTCACCGTTCCGGCGAACGACAGCACGTACCCCTTCGCGACGCACCGGCTGGCGAAGTCGGCGTCGCCGGAGAAGCAGTGGAACACCACCGTTTCCGGCGGGCCCTCCTCCTCGAGGATCCGGTAGATGTCCTCGTGCGCGTCCCGGTCGTGGACCATCAGCGGCTTGCCGACCCGCTTGGCGAGGTCGATGTGCCAGCGGAACGCCTCCTGCTGCGCGGCGGGCGGCGAGTAGTCCCAGTAGTAGTCGAGCCCCGTCTCGCCGACGGCGACCACGCGTGGTTCGCGGGACAGCTCCTCGAGCACGGCGCGATCGCCGTCCGAGAACGCCGCCGTACGCGTCGGATGGACCGCGACGGCGGCGAACACCCGCGGGTCCCACGTGGCGGCCGCAGCGGCCCACTGAGCGGCCGCCAGGTCGTCGGCCACCGTGACGACGCGCGTGACGCCCGCCTGCTCGGCCTTGTCGACGAGCGCGGCCACGTCCGCGGCGTCCTTCGCCCCGCACGCGTCCAGATGCGTGTGGGCGTCGACGATCGGCGAAGGGAGCCGCGCCGGAACGGGAAGCGGCTCCCCGCGTCGTCTGGTCATGACGTGATGGGCGCCCACTCCGGGCCGGTCTCGCCCAGCTTCGGGTCGAGCTTCGCGAACAGCGGCGTCGGCTTCGACAGCGGCCGGCCCACCTCCACCGGCGTGGACTCCCAGCGGGCCTGCTCGGCCGCGTAGTCACCGGTGAGGATCGGGTTCATCCGGCCGGCCACGTCCAGGTCCTCGACCTCGCGCAGCTCCGGCTGGGCCGCCCACACGCCGGTGCCTCCCAGCGCCTCGTGCACCTTCTGCGCGGCGTGCGGCAGGAACGGGGTCAGCAGCGTGTTGGCGTCCTGCACGACCTGCAGCGCGGTGTGCAGGATCGCGTCCCGCCGCTCCGGGTCGTCCTTCCGTTTCCACGGCTCCTGGTCGGAGATGTACTTGTTCGCCGCGCCGACCACGCGCATGGCCTCGCCGATCGCCTGCTTGAACCGCGAGCGGCGCAGGTGGGCGCCGACCGTCTCGAACGCGTTCCGCGACAGCGCCTTCAGCTCCTCGTCGGCCGCCTCCGGCCGGACCGGCCGCGGGATCGAGCCGACGTTCTTGTGCGCCATGGAGATCGACCGGTTGACGAGGTTGCCCCACTCGTTGGCCAGCTCGAAGTTGATCCGCCGGACGAACTCCTCCCACGTGAAGTCGACGTCCTGCGTCTCCGGCCCGGCCACCGAGATGAAGTAGCGCAGGCTGTCCGGGCCGTACTCGCGCAGGAAGTCGTTCACGTAGATGACCGTGCCGCGCGAGGTGGAGAACTTCGCGCCGCTCATCTTCAGGAACTCGCTCGACACCACCTCGGTCGGCAGGTTCAGCGTGCCGAACGCGCCCGGCTCGCCGCCCTTGTCGCCCGCGCCGTTCTGGCCGAGCAGCAGCGCCGGCCAGATCAGCGAGTGGAAGACGATGTTGTCCTTGCCCATGAAGTAGTAGCCCTGGGCGTCCGGGTTGGTCCAGAACTCCTGCCACGCGTCGGGGTCGCCGGACCGGCGCGCCCACTCGACGCTTGCCGACAGGTAGCCGATCACCGCGTCGAACCAGACGTAGAACCGCTTCATCGGCATGTTCCGCCAGCCGTCGAGCGGTACGGGCACGCCCCAGTCGAGGTCGCGGGTGATCGCCCGCGGCTTGAGGTCGTCGAGCAGGTTCTGGCTGAACTTCAGCACGTTCGGCCGCCAGTCGGTGCGGCTCTTGAGGTAGTCGCCCAGGGCGCCGGCGAACGAGGGCAGGTCGAGGAAGAGGTGCTCGGTCTCGACGAACTCCGGTGTCTCCCCGTTGATCTTCGAGCGCGGGTTGCGCAGGTCGGCCGGGTCGAGCTGGTTGCCGCAGTTGTCGCACTGGTCGCCGCGGGCGCTCTCGTAGCCGCAGATCGGGCAGGTGCCCTCGATGTAGCGGTCGGGCAGCGTGCGGCCGGTCGACGGGCTGATCGCGCCGAGCTGCGTCTTGGCGATGACGTAGCCGTTCTTCCACATGCCGAGGAACAGGTCCTGGGTGACCTTGTAGTGGTTGCCCGTGGTGGTGCGGGTGAACAGGTCGTAGGACAGGCCGAGGCCCTCGAGGTCGCCCGCGATCTGGCGGGTGTACTTGTCCGCCGTCTCCCGCGCGGTCATCCCCTCGCTGTCGGCCTGCACGAGGATCGGCGTGCCGTGCTCGTCGGTCCCGGACACCATGAGCACCTTGTGGCCGGCCATTCGCATGTACCGGGAGAAGACGTCCGAGGGGACACCGAATCCGGACACGTGGCCGATGTGGCGGGGGCCGTTGGCGTAGGGCCAGGCCACCGCGGTCAACACGGGGATGCTCATGTCCGCCTAGCCTACGGAGGAGCGCGGAACGGGAGCCAAGGGAGGCACGGTGTCGGCCACGCGGCTGCTGGTGTTGGGGGTCGTGCGGATGTACGGCCGGGCCCACGGCTACCAGGTCCGGCGCGAGCTGCTGACCTGGTCCGCCGACAAGTGGGCCAACGTGGCGCCCGGGTCGATCTACCACGCGCTCAAGAAGATGGCCAAGGAGAAGCTGCTCGAGGAGGTCACGACCGACGCCGACAGCGAGACCCGCGGCCCGGACCGCACCGCCTACCAGCTGACCCCGGACGGCGAGACAGAGTTCCGGGTCCTGCTCGCGAAGAGCCTGTCCGAGGGCGACGACACCGCGCAGGGCGCCTACCGGCTCGCCGCCGCGACCACGTTCCTGCCGGCCCTCTCCCGCAGCGACGCGATCAGCCTGCTACAGCACCGGATGACCTACCTTCGCGGGCAGCGCACCAACATCGCCGCCCTGGTCGAGCAGGCCACCGGCTGGGGGCATCCCGCCCACATGACCGAGCTGTACCGGCTGTGGCTCGCGTCCGCCGAGGGCACCCTGCGCTGGCTTGAGAACCTGGTGTCCCGGCTTGAAGCGGGGGAGTATGTGATGGCCGACGACCCCGGTACGGCGTTCGGCGAACCGGGGTGGACCGCTAATCAAGATTGACTATCGAACGCGGGCACGGCATCCTCTATCGCACTAGTCAAACTTGACTTAGGGGGGACATCATGATCGAAGCACGCGGCCTCACCCGGACCTTCCGGGCCCGGGGGCGCACCGTCGAGGCGGTCCGCGGGATCGACCTCGACGTAGCGGCCGGCGAGCTCGTCGGCTTCCTCGGCCCGAACGGCGCCGGCAAGACGACCACGCTGCGCATGCTCACCACGCTGCTGAAACCGACCGCGGGCGAGGCCTCGGTCGCCGGCTGCGACCTGGCCAAGGACCCGGTCGGTGTGCGCAGGCGGATCGGCTACGTGGCGCAGGGCGGGGGGACCACGCCGGAACTGAAGGTCATCGAGGAGATGGTGCTGCAGGGCCGGTTCTACGGGCTGTCCAAATCGGACGCGGCGGCCCGGTCGGCCGACCTGATGAAGCGCCTGGACATCGCGGAACTGGACGAGCGCGTCATCAAGACGCTCTCCGGCGGCCAGCGGCGCCGGCTGGACATCGCGCTCGGCCTGGTGCACGACCCGCGCCTGCTGTTCCTGGACGAGCCGAGCACCGGGCTCGACCCGCAGAGCCGGGCCAACCTGTGGGGCCACATCCGCGCGCTGCGCGACGAGCACGACACCACCGTGTTCCTGACGACGCACTACCTGGACGAGGCCGACGCGCTGTGCGACCGGATCCTCGTCATCGACCACGGCGACATCGTCGCGGAGGGCAGCCCGGACGAGCTCAAGGCGCAGGTCTCCGGCGACGGCGTGGAGGTCGGCGTGCACGAGGAGCACCTCGCCACCACCGCGGAGATCGCCGCCAAGCTGCCCGACGCGCACGAGATATCGACAGTGGACGGCAAGGTGCGGTTCCGGGTGCCGCGCGGGGACACGGCCATCCCGGAGCTGCTGCGTGAACTGGACAACGCCGGTATCGCGATGACGTCGGTACAGGTCCACCGCCCCACGCTGGACGACGTGTTCCTGACGCTGACCGGGCGCACGCTGCGCGACGCCGAGGCCGAGCCCCCGCCGGCGGCTGCGCCGAACTCAGGGCCCGAGAAGGACAAGGAGCCGTCCGATGTTGCGTGAAATCTGGCTGGTGTTCCGCCGGGACTCGACGATCGCGTTGCGCAACCCGGCATGGATCTTCATCGGCATCATGCAGCCGGTGCTCTACCTGGTGCTGTTCGGCCCGCTGATGGAGCGGATCGTGACCAGCACGCCAGGCTTCCCGCCGGGCAACGCGTGGGTGATCCTCACGCCCGCGCTGATCCTGCAGATCGCGCTGTTCAGCATGTTCTCCGGGATCGGCATCCTCGTCGAGCTGCGCAACGGCTCGCTGGAACGGCTGCGGGTGACGCCGGTGCGCCGGATCTCGCTGCTGCTGGGCAAGGTGGCGAACAACGCGGTGCAGCTGTTCTTCCAGGCCCTGCTCGTGCTGATCATCGCGCTGCTCGCATTCGATCTCAGCGCGCCGTTCGCCGGGGTGGTGCTGAGCCTCGCGATCGTCGTGCTGATGGGCATCACGCTGTCGTCGGTCGGGTACGCGTCCGCGCTGATGCTCAAGAGCGAGGAGGCGTTCATCCCGGCGCTGAACACGATCCTGCTGCCGGTGCTGCTGCTGTCCGGAATCCTGATCCCGATCACCACCGGGCTCGCGCCGGGCTGGCTGTACACGATCTCGCGGATCAACCCGTTCACGCACATCGTGGACGCCGACCGGGCCGCGTTCCGCGGCGACTTCGCCATCGACGCGCTGTTCACCGGGGTCGTCGTGCTCGCCGTGATGGCCGTCCTGGCGGTGTTCTGGGGCGCCCGGACGTTCCAGCGCGAGAACGCCTGAGCCGCGTGGACGCCCCCGGCTTCGGGCCGGGGGCGTCCTCGTGTCCGCTCAGCGGTTGACGGCCGCCATGCCCGCGGGGGCGTAGCGCTCGCCCGCGACGGCGTCCGCCGGCACGGCCGAGTCGATCTCGGCCAGCTGGTCGGCGGTCAGCTCGACGTCCACCGCGGCCGCGTTCTCCTCCAGGTACCGCACCCGCTTCGTCCCGGGGATCGGCACGAGGTGCTCACCCTGCGCGAGCAGCCAGGCGAGCGCGACCTGGACCGGCGTGACGCCGAGCGTCTTCGCGAGGCCCTGGACGCGCTCGGCCAGCGCGACGTTGCGGGCCAGGTTCTCGCCCTGGAACTGCGGCAGCCCGCCACGGAAGTCACCCGCGCCGAACTCCGCGGGCATCCGGCCGGTGAGCAGGCCGCGACCGACCGGCGAGTACGGCACGACGCCGATGCCCAGCTCGGCGCAGACCTTCAGCTGGTCGTTCGCGAGTTCGCGGTTGAACAGCGAGAACTCCGACTGCAGCGCGGTGATCGGATGCACCGCGTGCGCCCGGCGGAGCGTCTCGGAACTGACCTCCGAGACCCCGAGGTGGCGCACCTTGCCCGCCTCGACCAGCTCGGCCATCGCGCCGACGGTGTCCTCGATGGGCACGTCCGGGTCCCGGCGGTGCAGGTAGTACAGGTCGATCACGTCGACGCCGAGCCGGCTCAGCGACGCGTCGACCGCCTGCCGCACGTACGCGGGCCTGCCGTCGACCCGCACCTCCCCACCACCCACGACCTCGCGGATGCCGAACTTCGTGGCGAGCACAACCTCCTCGCGGCGTTCCTTGATCGCGCGGCCGACGAGCTCCTCGTTGTGGCCGCTGCCGTACCGGTCGGCGGTGTCGAGGAAGTTCACCCCGAGGTCGAGCGCGCGGTGGAGCACGCGCGTCGACTCGTCGTCGTCGATCGGTCCGTAGACCTCGGACATCCCCATGCAGCCGAGGCCGAGCGCGGAGACTTCCAGCCCGGCCAGCGTGCGCTTTCGCATTGCGACTCCCTTCGGGTACGCCTCCCAGCGAACACGTTGGAGCGCGCTCCAGGTCAACTCTCTTTGCGAGCGGCGAGCACGGCGTCGTAGAGCTGCTTGCGGCTCACCCCGGCCGCGGTCGCGACCTCGCCGGCCGCGTCCTTGAGCCGGGCGCCACCGTCGACGAGCTCGCCGACCCGCTCGACGAGCGTTTTCATCGGCTGCGCGCGCCGCGGCTCGGCGCCGGCCAGCACGACCGTGATCTCGCCGCGCACGCCGTCCTTCGCCCACTCGGCCAGCTCACCGAGCCCGCCGCGGCGGATCTCCTCGTACGGCTTGGTCAGCTCCCGGCAGACCGCGGCCCGCCGCCCGCCCCCGAGCACCTCCACGGCGAGGGCGAGCGTGGCGGCGATCCGGTGCGGCGACTCGAAGAACACGGCGGCGCGCGGCTCGTCGGCGAGGTCGGCGAAGAAGCGGCGCCGCTCGCCGTCCTTGCGGGGCGCGAAGCCCTCGAAGCAGAACCGCTCGCAGGGCAGGCCGGACAGCGCGAGCGCGGTGGTCACGGCGGACGGGCCGGGCAGGCAGGTGACCCGCAGGTCCCTGGCCACGCACGCGGAGACGAGCCGGAAGCCGGGGTCGGAGACGCTGGGCATGCCGGCGTCGGTCACCAGCAGGACGGTCTCGCCGCGCTCGATCGCCTTGAGCAGGCCGTCGAGGCGGGCGGTCTCCACGGCGTCGTAGAAGCTGACCACCCGGCCGGCCGGGGTGACGCCGAGCGCGGCGGCGAGCGAGCGCAGGCGGCGGGTGTCCTCGGCGGCGATCACGTCCGCGCTGCCGAGCGCCTCGACCAGGCGCGGAGACGCGTCCCGGGAGTCGCCGAGCGGGGTGGCGGCCAGAACCAGCAGGCCGTGAGTGTTCACCATCCGTTCCAGT
>NZ_DATBKY010000051.1:0-42722 GCF_036555685.1 Actinophytocola sp.
TTGTCTAACTCTAGGTAGGCCTGTCAAGGGGTCGGACCTCATCCCGTGTCCAGATCGTGACACGTGCCGGACACTTCCCCGTTACCTGCGGCGTTCGGATGTCACGCTGGGTAGAGATCTGATCAATGCCGCCGAGGTGGCGTGGTGTTGAGAGTTGGGGGCTTTGTGTCGGTGGGGTGCGCCAGCCGGCGCACCCCACCCGGCGTCCTACGCGTCGGCGCAGGTCAACTTCGCGTCGGCCCACTCGGAGTGGTCGTAGTTCTTGTCGTTGTCCGGGCCGGTCCCGGTCAGCAGGACCAGCTCGGTGACGCCCGAGACGTCGACGTCGACCGGCACCGCCGGCTGGTTGCCGGTGACCACATCGGTCTGCGCGAGGGTCTTGCCGTCGCCGACGACGGTGAACGTGACCGCGCCGCGGCCGCCGGTCTCGTCGTCCACCCCCGCCAGCGACGTGAAGCGCGTGCAGCCGGCCCCGAGGTAGTACTTCAGCTCCGACGCGGCATGCGGGGCGATCCCGTGCTCGTAGGTCACCCCGGCGACGGTCAGCGGGTTGCCGTCCACGCTGCGGTCGACGCCGAGCGAGCCCCAGCCGACCTGCGCGCTCACCGGGCTCACCGCCGACAGCCACGGCGAGCCGGCGGGCGCGGTCGCGACGGTCACCGCGCCGTACCCGGTCAGCGTGCCGCCCTGGTGCCGGACGTCCGCGGTCAGCGGGGCGGCGCCGGTCGGGGCGTCCGGCGTGGACCGCACGGTGAAGCCGATCGTCGCGGTGCGGCCGGGCGGCAGCGCGGGCACGGTCGTCGGACCGGTGGGCGTCACCTGCCAGCCGGCCGGTGCGGACAGGCCGACGTGCACGTCGCGGACCGCACGCAGGCCGTCGTTGGCCACCGTCACCCGCGCGGTGAAGGACTCGCCGGGCTCGACGTAGCCGTCGGTGCCGGTGTCGACGTTCGCGGACACCGCGGGCGCGCCGTCCGGCCGAGCCGGGTGCACGGTGAACATCTTCGCGGCGTGGGCGGGCACCGACGCGCGCACGGCGCCGGAGGTCACGGTCGTCGTGTCGGCCCACAGGTCACGCATCGCGTACGCCGGCGCGCCGGGCAGGCCGAGCTCGGCGGCCGTGGTGGCGAGCTGCGCGCCCGTCGTGCCGCGGTTGAACAGCACCACCGCGGCGCCGCCGTCGGAGGTCGGCTTCGCCCAGACCTCCGCGTCACCGGCGTCGGCGATCTTGTGGCCCTGGCTGCCGGCCCAGTCCTGGTCGACCGCGAGCACGTCGGGGTCGGTGAGCAGCCCGAGTGTCGTCGCGTCCATCGAGCGCAGGTCGTTGCCCGCGATCAGCGGCGCGTTGAGCAGGCTCCACATGCTCATGTGCGCGCGGTACTCCTCGGTGGTCATGCCGCCGTTGCCGACCTCGAGCATGTCCGGGTCGTTCCACGCGTTCGGGCCGGAGAACTCCGCCAGCCCGACCTGCTGGTCCACAATGGACACCATGCTGCCCCAGCTGTCGGAGATGTCGCCGGTCGTGCGCCAGTAGTGGCCACCGACCTGTGCGGCCCACTCCCACGGCCGGTTCGTGCCCCACTCGCAGATCGAGTAGACGATGTCGCGGCCGGACGCGGCGAGCGCGTCGGCCATCGCCGTGTAGCGCTCGACCGCCGGGCGGCCCTGGTTGTTGCAGTTGTCGTACTTGAGCAGGTCGACGCCCCACGAGGCGAACGTCGCCGCGTCGGTCGTCTCGTGGTCCAGGCTCGCGGGCAGGCCCTGGCAGGTCCTGGTGCCCGCGGAGGAGTAGATGCCGAGCTTGAGTCCCTTCGCGTGGACGTAGTCGGCGATCGCCTTGATGCCGGCAGGGAAGCGCACCGGGTCGGGCTGGAGCCGGCCCGCCGCGTCGCGCTCGGGTGCCATCCAGCAGTCGTCGATGTTGACGTAGGTGTAGCCCGCGGCGGCCATCCCGGAGGACACCATCGCGTCCGCGGTCTCGCGGATGAGGTCCTCGTCGATGTCGCAGCCGAACTTGTTCCAGCTGTTCCAGCCCATCGGCGGGGTGGGGGCGAGCGGCGGCTTGGCGGCCGGCTGCGGTGGATCGGCGAGCGGCGCACCGCTCGCGGGGACGCCGCCGGCCAGGAGCGACACGGCGCCGAGTACGGCGAGCAGGGCGCAGCGCGCGCGGGCGCGCCGGCGCCGAGCACGTGAGGAGGGAAGACGGCGAGTAGCGAAGGAGCGAAGCGAGCCGACGAGCGCTCTCCGGTTCATTGTGGACACTCCTCTGGTTCCGCGCAGGGATCCGCCGGCGACCGCGGTCGTGACCGTCCGTCAGAAGCAGCGGACATAGCGTCAACTCTGGGGCCGGAAGTGTGGGGTGTCAACATCTGGATGTTCGATTGAGTTGGTTTATGATTGAATGTCGACGATTCGGGGTGTCCTCCATGGGTTGGGAGAGGCGATGCTGGCAGCGGAGAGGCAGGCCCGGATCGTGGAGGAGATCCACAAACGGGGCGCCGTGCGAGTCATCGAGTTCGCCCAGATGCTGGGGGTCTCCGACATGACGATCCGGCGGGACCTGGACGCGCTCGCGCAGCAGGGCCTGCTGGACAAGGTGCACGGCGGGGCCACGCGCCGCTCGGCGTCGACCGAGGAGCCCGGGTTCGAGGCGAAGTCGTTGCGCCAGCAGCCGGAGAAGGAGGCGATCGCGAAGGCCGCCGCCGAGCTGGTCTCCCCCGGCACCGCGGTCGGCCTGTCCGCCGGCACCACGACCTGGGCGCTCGCGCACGCGCTGCGCGGGGTGGACGGCCTGACGATCGTCACGAACTCGATGCGCATCGCCGACGTGCTGCACGCCCGGCCGTCGACCGACCAGAACGTCGTCGTGGTCGGCGGGGTGCGCACGCCCTCGGACGCGCTGGTCGGCCCGATCGCGGTCTCCGCGCTCGCCCAGCTGCACCTGGACCTCGTGTTCCTCGGCGTGCACGGGATGGCCGAGACCGCCGGGTTCACCACGCCCAACCTGCTCGAGGCCGACACCGACCGCGCGCTCGTCAAGGCCGGCAGGCGCCTCGTCGTGCTCGCCGACCACACGAAGTGGGGCACGGTCGGGCTGTCCACGATCGCGCGCCTGGCGGACGCCGACATCGTGATCTCCGACGACGGGCTGCCCGAGGAGGCCCGGATGACGCTCACCGAGCACGTCGAAGAGGTCCGGCTCGTCCCGGTCGGCGAGGCGTCCCGGTGAAACGCACGACGGCGCGGCTCGCGGATGGCCGGGAGATCATCTACTTCGACCACGACGACGCCCCGCCGCGCGAGCCGCACGACCCGCGCGAGCTCGACGAGGTGTCCACGGCCTCGCAGGTGCGCCACGACCCGGTGCTCGACGAGTGGGTCATCCTCGCCTCGCACCGGCAGAACCGGACCTACCAGCCGCCCGCCGACGAGTGCCCGCTCTGCCCGTCCCGCGGCGGCCGGCACACCGAGATCCCGTCGCCGGACTACGACGTCGTGGTGTTCGAGAACCGCTTCCCCAGCCTGTCGATGCAAGCCTCCGGCGGCGCGACGCCGGACCTGCCGCCGCTCGTGGACCACGCGCCCGCGATCGGCCGGTGCGAGGTCGTCTGCTTCACGAGCGACCACGAGGCGGCGTTCGCCACGTTGAAGCCCGAACACGCCCGGCTCGTGGTCGACGCGTGGGCGGACCGGACGGCCGAGCTGTCCGCGCTGCCGGGCGTGGTCCAGGTGTTCCCCTTCGAGAACCGCGGGGCGGCGATCGGCGTGACGCTCGCGCACCCGCACGGGCAGATCTACGCCTACCCGTTCGTGACCCCGCGGACCCGCCAGATGCTGGGCAACGCGGCGGCGTACGCGCGGCGCTGCGGACGCAACCTGTTCGCCGACGTGCTCGCGGGCGAGCGCGCGTCGGGCACGCGGGTGGTGGCGGCGACGGCGATGTGGACCGCGTTCGTGCCGGCGGCCGCCCGCTGGCCGGTCGAGGTGCACGTGTACCCGCACCGGCAGGTCCCGGACATCGCCGCGCTGTCCGGCGAGGAGCGCGACGACTTCGTGCACCTGTACCTGAACGTGCTCGGCCGGCTCGACGCCCTCTACGACCAGCCGCTGCCGTTCGTCGCCGCGTGGCACCAGGCGCCGCACGGGCCGGGGCGTGAGCACGCGTACCTGCACCTGCAGATCACGTCGATCCAGCGGTCGGCCGACAAGCTCAAGTACCTGGCCGGTTCGGAGGCCGCGATGGGCGCGTTCATCACCGACGTGCTCCCCGAGGACGTCGCCCGGCGGCTGCGCGATCTCGGTCGATAGGCAGCTCTTCTCGGGCCATCAGCAACAGTGCTGAGCCAGTGCGGGACGGTTCGCCGGTGGTGTGCACGCAGAATCGCCGAAGCCGCCCCGATCCGGGTCGCGGGGAGCTAAGTTGACGAGCGTGACGACCCTGCCCAGGTGCGGATGGCGAACGATCGCGATCCGGTTCGCGCACCTGCCGGCGGAGCGGGCGGGCGGGGCGGACCTCGATCCGCGCGCCGGCCGCGGGCGGGCGGCTGCGCCGGCCGGCCTAGCCACTGTTGCGCCATAAGGAACTTGCCGCGCTTCGTGCAACCGTGGAGTACCGTCTGGCTCGTCTGCACCGGTACGCGGCTGCGGCCACCCCGCGCCGCCCCCAGAAGGAGCCTGACCATGGCTTTTCCGTCCGACCTGGAGATCGCCCGCGGAGCGAAGCTCAAGCCGATCGAGGACATCGCGGGTGACATGGGCTTGCCGGCCCGGATGCTGGAGCCCTACGGGCGGGACGTCATGAAGATCGGCCTCGGCGCGGTCGACGAGCTCGCCGACGCGCCGAAGGCCAAGTACGTACTGGTCAGCGCCATCACGCCGACCCCGCTCGGCGAGGGCAAGACGACCACGACCGTCGGCCTCGGCCAGGGCTTCAGGCACCTGGGCAAGCAGGCGACCGTGGCGATCCGGCAGCCCTCGATGGGCCCGACGCTGGGCATCAAGGGCGGCGCGGCCGGCGGCGGGTACAGCCAGGTCGTGCCGATGGAGCTGCTGAACCTGCACCTGACCGGCGACATGCACGCGGTGACCGCGGCGCACAACCTGCTCGCCGCGATGGTCGACAACCACCTGCACCAGGGCAACGCGCTCGGGCTGGACCTGTCCGAGATCACCTGGCGGCGGGTGATCGACATGAACGACCGCTCGCTGCGCAACATCGTGGTCGGGCTCGGCGCGAAGGCCGACGGCGTGACCCGCCAGACCGGCTTCGACATCACCGCCGCCTCCGAGGTGATGGCCGCGCTCGCGCTGACCACCGGCGTCGAGGACCTGCGCGCGCGGCTCGGCCGGATCGTCGTCGGCTACACGCCCGCGGGCGAGCCCGTGACGGCCGAGGAGATCGAGGCGGCCGGCGCGATGACCGTGCTGCTGCGCGAGGCCATCAAGCCGAACCTGATGCAGACGCTGGAGAACACACCCGTTCTGGTCCACTGTGGACCATTCGGCAACATCGCCACCGGCAACTCGTCGGTCGTCGCCGACCTGATCGGCATCCGCTGCGGTGACTACCTGATCACCGAGGCCGGCTTCGGCGCGGACATGGGCGCGGAGCGGTTCTTCAACATCAAGTGCCGGGTGTCCGGCCAGTCCCCCGACGCGGCCGTGCTCGTCGCGACCGTGCGCGCGCTCAAGGCGCACTCGGGCAAGTTCAGGATCGTGGCCGGCAAGCCGCTGCCCGACGACCTGCTCGCGGAGAACCCCGAAGACGTGCACGCCGGCGCGGCGAACCTGCGCAAGCAGATCGAGAACATCCGCATGCACGGCGTCTCGCCCGTGGTGTGCGTCAACGCGTTCCCGACCGACCACCCCTCCGAGCACGCCGCGATCCGCGAGATCGCCGAGTCGATGGGCGCGCGCGTCGCGGTCAGCACGCACTTCGCCGACGGCGGCGCGGGTGCGGCCGAGCTCGCGGAGGCGGTCGCGGAGGCGGCGAACGAGCCGACCGAGTTCCAGTTCCTGTACCCGTCGTCGGCCCCGCTGCGAGAGAAGATCGAGACGATCGCAACACGCGTGTACGGCGCGGACGGCGTCAGCTACACCCCGGCGGCCCGCAAGCAGCTCGACAAGTACGAGCGCAACGGCTTCGGCGAGCTGCCCGTGTGCATGGCGAAGACGCACCTGTCGATCTCGTCGGACCCGAAGCTGCTGGGCGCGCCGACGGGCTGGACGCTGCCGGTGCGCGAGGTCCGCGCGTCGGTCGGGGCCGGCTTCGTGTACCCGATCTGCGGCGACATGCGGACGATGCCGGGCCTCGGCTCCTCGCCCGCGGCTACCCGGATCGACCTGGGCTCCGACGGGGAGATCGTCGGCCTATCCTGACCGCTTTGTGAGCAACAGCTTCCTGCACCTGTCGGTCGGTGGGTTCACCGAGCGCGTGGCCGCCCGCACGCCCGCCCCGGGTGGTGGCGCGGTCGCGGCGGTGACGGCCGCGTCCGCCGCCGCGCTCGTCGCGATGGCGGCCCGCTTCGCCGATGCGCCGGCCGGGCCCGCGGAGGCGCTGCGGGCCCGGCTCGAACCGCTGGCCGACGCGGACGCGGCCGCCTACACCGAGGTGCTCGCCGCGTACCGGCTGCCGAAGGACGACCCGACGCGGCCCAGCCGGGTCGCGGCGGCGCTGGCGGTGGCGACCGAGGTGCCGCGCGAGGTCGCCGCGGCCGCCCGCGAGGTGGCGCTCCTGGCCGACGACCTGGTCGAGCGGGGTAACAAGAACCTCGTCGGCGACGCCCGGGTCGCGGCGCTGCTGGCCCGGGCCGCCGCCGACGCGGCGACCGCGCTGGTCGAGATCAACGAGGCGGCGGCGCGGCGCTGACGAGGTAGGCGAGCTCGGTCTCCCACTTGTCCGGGTCCGGCTCGACCTCCGGGTCGCTGCGGTAGGACTCGAACATCCCGCCCCACACGTCCCCGTCCTTGGCGAGCGGCACGCCGTTGCGGCCCGCCCACTCGACGAGCGCCAGGTGGGACTTCGCGATGCCGTCCGGGTGGCCGTGGTGGACGTCGACGACGTACCGGCCGGCGGGCTTGGCGCCCGCGACCACGCGGCCGTCCCCCTCTACCGGTTCGGCGACCGGGACGCCGACCTCGACGGAGAACTTCTCGTCGAAGCCGCCGATCACGCGGTGCCGGTAGAACAGGGCGCCCGCGGGGCGGATCCCGCGCTCGCCCAGCCAGGCGTAGACCTCTGGCACGAGGGCGTTGACCTCGCCCCACTCGCGCAGGGTGGCCTCGATCGGGATGGCGACGTACGGCTGTTCGGTGCGCTCCCGCACCGTCGGTTCACTCATACCCGCTGATACGACGCCGGCCCGCGAAACTCATCGGTGGGCTGGTCCGGCAGCCCGTAGCGGGCGAACTCGCCGGCCAGGTCGAGGTGCGTGGTCAGCTCGGTGATCCCGGCCCGGCTCACCTCGAGCGTCACCAGCGCCATCGGCTCGTGGCGCGTGCCGGTCCACCGGTACTGACCGAACGCGGGCGTCCCGTTGACCGAGGTCGGCAGCAGGCGGGCGTGCTCGCAGGTGCCGTCCGCGTGTACGAGCGCGGCGGCGATGTCGGCGCGGCCGCGCAGCCACCAGGTGAACGGCGGCATCGAGGTCGTGGCGTCCTCGTGCAGCAGGGCGGTGAGCGCGGCGACGTCGTAGCGCTCGAACGCGTCGACGTAGCGGGCGAGCAGGTCGCGGTGCCCGGCATCGAGCGGCTGCGCCGGCGCCGGCGTCCGGATGGTCACGCGGGCCCGCTGCAGGGCGCTGTTCGCCGCCGCGACCGTGGTGCCGAGCAGGCGGGCGACCTCGGCGGCCGAGAACGCGAGGACGTCGCGCAGGATCAGCACCGCCCGCTGCCGCGGCGGCAGCTGCTGGAGGGCGGCGACGAACGCGAGCCGGATCGTGTCGCGCTGCGCGGCCACGTCGGCGGGGTCGCCGAGCAGCGCGTCGGGCAGCGGCTGGACCCACGCGGTCGGCGGCAGCGGCGCGCCGAGGTCGGGCCCGGGGGTGGCGGCGGGGGCGAGGTCCATCGCGCGGGCCCGGCGCTGGGCGCTGCGGAGCATGTCGAGGCAGACGTTGGTGGCGATCGCGTGGAGCCAGGCCCGCACCGGCGCGCGGGCCGGGTCGTAGCCGGCCTGCCAGGCGCGCACGAACGTCTCCTGCACGGCGTCCTCGGCCTCGGCGGCGGCGCCGAGCATGCGGTAGCAGTACCCGGTCAGCTCGCCGCGGTAGGCCTCGAACGTCTCGACCGCCGTCATGGCTCCACGTTAACGTCGCATCGATGGACGAGGCGCAGGCGCGGAGCCGGTTCGCGGCCGCGCGGGTGGCACGGCTCGCCACCGTCGCCGGGGACGGGACGCCGCACCTGGTGCCGGTCACGTTCGCCGTGCGCGGGGACACGGTGGTGATCGCGGTCGACCACAAACCCAAGCGCGGCACCGACCTCAAGCGCTTGCGCAACATCGCGGCCGACCCGCGGGTGAGCCTGCTCGCCGACCACTACGACGAGGCCTGGGACCGGCTGTGGTGGGTGCGCGCCGACGGCCGCGCCCGGGTCGCGCAGACCGGGCCGGTGGACCTGCTCGTCGCGAAGTACCCGCAGTACGCGGCACGCCCGCCGGCGGGTCCGGTGATCGTCGTCGAGATCGACCGCTGGCGTGGCTGGGCGGCGGCCGGCGGGTAAGGTGGCGGTTGACCACGCAGGAACTGCTGTGTCGACCGCGGGAGGTGAGCCCCATTTCCGCCATGTCAGGCCGGGTGCTCTCCTCGAGCGGCCACACCGACTAGGTGGCTGGGAGCGCCCAAGGGGACCCCGAAAGGCGCGCTCCATGGTTGCTTCCACATCCGACATCGTCGCCACCCTCCGGGCCGCCGGCTGCGTCTTCGCCGAGGACGAGGCCCGGCTCCTCACCGACGCCGCCGGCGACGCCGACCAGCTCGCGGACATGGTCGCGCGGCGGGCCGCCGGCCTGCCGCTCGAACACGTGCTCGGCTGGGCGTCGTTCTGCGGGCTGCGGATCGCCGTCGACCCCGGCGTGTTCGTGCCGCGACGGCGTACCGAGCTCCTCGCCTGGCAGGCGCTGAAGCTGGCCGAGCCGGGCGCGGTCGTGGTGGACCTGTGCTGCGGCTCCGGCGCGGTGGCGGCCGCGGTGGCCGCCACCGTGCCGGACGCCGAGCTGTACGCGGCGGACGTCGACCCGGCCGCGGTGCGCTGCGCCCGCCGCAACGTCCCGAGTGGACACGTGTACGAGGGCGACCTGTACGCGCCGCTGCCCGCGGCGTTGCGCGGCCGGGTCGACGTGCTGATCGCGAACGCGCCCTACGTGCCGACGCGCGCGATCGACCTCATGCCGCCCGAGGCCCGCCTCCACGAGCCCCGGGTGGCACTCGACGGCGGCGCCGACGGTCTCGACGTGCTGCGCCGGGTGATCGACGGCGCGCGGGAGTGGCTCGCCCCCGGCGGCCACCTGCTGGTCGAGACCAGCGAGGCGCAGGCCCCGGTGCTGCTGGGCGCCGCCGGCTTCGCCGGCCTGCGCCCCCGCCTGGCCCGAGACACCGGCCTGACCGCGACGATCGTCATCGCCCGCGCTCCACAAACGACACGCACACCTTCGTGACACAGCCGGGCCCTCCGCGCCTCCGCACGGCCTCCCACCCGCCGCCCAGGGGCGGCAACGCGCGCACGGACGCTGGAACCCTCCCGCCACGCCAGGTTCAAGCCCCGAGCCGGGCCATTTCGCGCAGCAGCGGGTGCCGCCAGCGCGGGGCCAGGCCCAGGTGGTACAGGTTCACGCCCGTGGCGCCCGCCTCGTGGAGGCGGCGGGCGTGGTCGGGCAGGTCGGTGGCCTCGGCCGGCGGCAGAACCGTCACGTAGGCGTCCACCTGGCCGCCGGCCCGGGCGGCGTGCACCACCAGGTCCGCCGTCTCCGGGGCGGTCGACCAGGCGGGCACGGTCAGCGACGCGACCGAGTCGGCCGCCGACGGGGTCAGGCCGGGCGACGAGCCCGTCTCCCACGGGTCGGGGTGCGCGTGCAGCCGGACCGGAACGTCCAGTTCGGACAGCACAGCCTCCCGCAGCAGGTCGGTCGCCGCGTGGCGGGTGGCCAGCAGCGCGTCGGCGAACGGGACGACGCCGGCCAGACCGGACGCCTCCGACCGGATCGCGTCGCGCAGCGTCGACACCACCCACGGCGGGTCCAGGCCGCGCGCCGACCAGCCCGCCTGGCAGGCCGCGCAGCAGCACACCGACAGCCACTGCCGGGCCGCCGACGTCCACGCGCCGTCCGACTTCTCGTGGTGCGACCCGTGCGTCACGCCCAGCTGCCCGCACGCCTCCAGCGACACCTCGTCCGCGTCCCGGGCCGCCTCGGCCGCGAGCAGCGCCGCGTACTCCCGCACCTCCGGCCATGACGGGCACAACGCGTACGCGTACCGCTCGCCGAAGCAGTTGACCACCGCCACGTCCGGGCACTCCCTGCCCAGCCGCGAGTTGTGCGTCAGCACGACCCAGGCCGCCACCCGCAACCCGGCCGCCCGCAGCTCGTCCGCCGCCGCGCCGAACGAGTCCTCTGTGGACATCCAGTCCGGCTCGATGGGACACAGCCGCCGCGACGACCACACCGACGCGCGCACCGGCCGGTAAAGCGCGGCGTGCCGGGCGTCGACGAGCTGGCGGCCGGGGTGCAGCGGGGTCGCGGCGCGCGTCGCGTGGTACGCCGCGGCAAGGGCCACGGTGGACACACCGAGCGCCGCCACGCGCCGCGCGAACGACGCGTCGCCCAGCACGTCCCACGGGTAGGCATGCCCGGTGACCCTCATGACGCATCCAGCTCCGGCGAGGTGAAGTCCCCGCCCAGGTACACCTTCTCCAGCTCGCCGGCGGGCGGCACCGAGTCCGCGTACACCTCGGCATCGTCCCCCGGCTCGTAGCCGAGCGCCCGCGCCTCGGCGAGCGACCACCGCCCCCGCGTGTTCGCCGAGATCCCCCACACCACCCGGAAACCCGGCGACGGGGCCGACAGGGCCGCCTCCATCAGCCGTCCGCAGTCGTCCGGCGACAGCCAGGTGGCGAGCGCCCGCTCGTTGATCGGCCGCTCGGCGCACGAACCGATCCGCAGGCAGACCACGTCGAGGCCGTACCGGTCGTGGTAGAGGCTGCCGAGCGCCTCGCCGGCCGCCTTGCTCACCCCGTAGTACGTGTCCGGGCGCGGGTACAGGTACTCCCCCGCCTCCTCGGCCACCGGCCGGAACCCGACCGCGTGGTTGCTGCTCGCGAACACCACCCGCGGCACGCCGGCCCGCCGCGCGGCCTCGAGCGCGGTGTACGTGCCGTTGATGTTGTGCTCGAGGATCTGCGCCCACGGCGCCTCCCGGGACAGCCCGCCCAGATGCACGACGGCGGCGACGTCCGCGCACGCGGCGACCATCGTGTCCATGTCGGACACCGAGCCGGGCACGACCTCCTCGTCCGGGCCGGCGGTCAGGGGTGCGACGTCGAGCAGCCGCAGCGTCCGGCCGGCACGGGCGAGGCGCGGGCGGAGCATCGTGCCGATGGCTCCGGCGGCCCCGGTGAGCAGGATCCGTTCGGTCATACCGTCACTAGTACCAGGTCCGCCGCGGGAGGGCGGGCGGCGAAGATTCCGGCTACATTTCTTGGGCTCGGTTGTCCTCTCGGGGCGGACGACTCCGACGTCTCGGCGAGATGTGCCACCGGGGCACGCGCATTCGAGGAGTGAGAGATGAAGTACCTGATGCTCGCCTACACCAACGCGGACGCCTGGCAGGACGCGGTCGCCGGCTTCGACCCCGGCGCGCCGCTGCCGCCCGAGGTGCAGGCGGCGTGCGACTTCTACGAGCAGCTGGGCAAGGAGCTGAGCGAGTCCGGCGAGTTCGTCACCACCGAGGGCCTCGCCGACCCGTCGCACACGAAGACGATCCGCAAGCGCCCGGCCGGCTCGCCGGAGGTGACCGACGGTCCGTATGCCGAGGTCAAGGAGGTTCTGGCGAGCTACGCGATCGTCGACTGCGAGAGCTACGACCGGGCCGTGGAGATCGGCGCCCGCATCGCGGACGCGGTCGGCGACACGATCGAGATCCGCCCGATCATGGACGCGTTCGGCGCGCCCGACCTGTGACCTCGTGAGCGGGAGCTTCGCGGAGCGAACATGAGCACGGTGCCCGAGGGCTTGCTGCGCGACCTCGCGCCGCAGGTCCTCGGCGCGCTCGTGCGGCGCTTCGGCGACTTCGACGCCGCCGAGGACGCGGTCCAGGAGGCCCTGCTCGACGCCGCCCTGCAGTGGCCGAGGGAGGGGCTGCCGGACAACCCGCGCGGCTGGCTGATCCGGGTCGCGCACCGCCGGATGACCGACCACCTGCGCAGCGAGATCGCGCGGCGGCGCCGGGAGGAGAGCGAGGGCACCCGGATCCCGCGCGAGGCGTTCCTCGCGCCGGCCGCGGACGCGCCGCGCGGGCCGGCGTCCGACGACACGCTGACCCTGCTGTTCCTGTGCTGCCACCCCGCGCTCTCGCCGGGCGCGCAGGTCCCGCTCACGCTGCGCGCCGTCGGCGGCCTCACCACCGCGGAGATCGCCCGCGCGTACCTGGTCCCCGAGGCCACGATGACCAAGCGGATCACCCGGGCGAAGCAGCGGATCAAGGCGTCCGGCATCGGGTTCCGCACGCCGCCGGCGGCCGAGCTCGCCGGCCGGCTCGCCAGCGTCCTGCAGGTGCTGTACCTGATCTTCAACGAGGGTTACGCGAGCACCGCCGGGCCGGAGCTGCAGCGCGTCGACCTGACCACCGAGGCCATCCGGCTGACCCGGGCCGTGCGGCGGCTGCGGCCCGGCGACACCGAGGTGGCCGGCCTGCTCGCGCTGATGCTGCTGACCGACGCGCGCCGCCCGGCCCGCACGGCGCCGGACGGCTCGCTCGTGCCGATGGCCGAGCAGGACCGCACCCGGTGGGACCGGGCGTCGATCGAGGAGGGGGTGGCGCTGGTCAGCGAGGCGCTGGCGGGCACCGAGCGGTTCGGGCCCTACCAGTTGCAGGCCGCGATCGCCGCCGTGCACGACGAGGCGGCCGGCGACGAGGAGACCGACTGGCGGCAGATCCTCGGGCTGTACGGGCTGCTGCGCGCGGTCGCGGACGGCCCGGTGGTCATGCTCAACCAGGCCGTGGCCGAGGCGAAGGTGCACGGCCCGGCCGCCGGGCTCGCGCTGCTGGACCGCGCGGCCGCCGACCCGCGGCTGGCCGGCAACCACCGTGTCGACGCGGTGCGCGCGCACCTGCTGGAGGAGTCGGGCGACGCCGCGGCCGCGCGGGCGAGCTACCTGACCGCCGCGCAGCGCACCACGAGCCTGCCGGAGCGGCGCTACCTCCTCGCCCGCGCGGAGCGGGTGGGCGCCGCCCGTCCGTCCTGAACGGACTCACCCCTCGACTTCTCGGCCTTCTCGGGTTTCCGCTGCCCTTCGGGTGCCGCCCGGTCGCTCGCGGTCTCGGCGGCCGGGACAGCGGACGGCGCCCGCGGCCGCGCCCCGGCGTCCGCTTTGGCCGCCTTCCCAGTGGCTTTCTGCCCGGTCTTCCACTCGGCTCTGGACACGGACTTGGACCCGGACTTGGACACAGACTTCGACACAGATTTGGACACGGATGGCGATCCGGGCCTCGGCGCGGCGACCGGTTCCGCAGCCGAGTCAGCAGCCGGCTCAGCTGCCGGCTCGGTCACCTGGCCGGACCGGTCCGCCGATGCGGTGGCGGGTGGTGCGGGGACGCTCGACGGCACCGCCGTCCTCGCCGGGACAGGTACCGGCGCCCGCACGGCCGCGACCGGCTGCCGGTCGTCGAAGCCGGGCGACATGACCGCGGACGAGGTCACCGACGCGGCGGTGGCCGTGACCGCGAACGCGGCGGCCACCTGGACCAGCGTCGTCTTGAGCGCGAGCATCCCGGAAGCCGTCGTCGTGGCCGCCTCGGACGCCACGGCCAGCGGCGCGCCCAGCATGATCGGCCCGAGCAGGGCACCCAGCTCGCTGTTGGCCCGGGAGACCGCCGCGGCACGGGCGCGGCAGTCGCCGCACACCTTCAGGTGCTTGCCGATCTTGCGGGACAAGGGAAGCGAGACGCCGTGCCGCACGTACCCGGCGAGCTTGTCCACTGTCAGGCGGCACTCGCGGCGCGGCTGCTCGGGCAGCAGCTGCTTGCGCAGGTACGCCTGGCGCAGCCCCTCCCGCGCCCGGTACGCGAGCGCGGCGACGCCGTTGGGCCGCATGCCGAGCAGCGGCGCCAACTTCGCGGGTGGCTCGTCCTCCACCTCGGTGTGCCACAGGACGGCCTGCCACCGCTCGGGCAGGCTCGCGAACGCGGCCGCGGCTACCGAGGCGAGCCAGCGGTCGATCACGGGGTCGGCGGCGCTCCCCGACGGCGTCACGTCCGGCACCTCCGCGTAGAGCGACACGGGTGCGCCGCGGCTCAATGCGTTGATCGCGGTGTTCCGCAGCGTCACGAGCAGGTACGGCCGGAACTCCTCGTCCGGGCCACGCCCCTCGCGCAGCATCCGCAGTACCCGGGTGAACGCCTCCGCCACGAGATCCTCGCGCTCGGCGGGCGTACTCGCCAGGCACGCCGCCGCGCGCTTGGCCGCCACCAGATGTCGTTGGTACAGCACGCCGAACGCGGCCGCGTCCCCGGCGCGCACCGCCGCGATCAACTGGGCGTCGGGTACCTGCTCATGAGCCTCGGTCACCAGGTTCCTCTCGTGCCGGCGCGCGCAGGCGCGCATCACGTTGCTGGCACTTCCCTGGTAGCGCCGCTCCCGTTGAAGATGAACGAGCGACGGCCGAGGACGATACGCCCGCGCTCAACGCCAGTCGACGACCTCCTGCATGAGGCCGGGGTGGCGCCGCTTCGCCTGCGCCACATAGTCCTCCATGTGCTCGCGCATCAGCCGCTCGGCGAGATCGGCGTCGCCGGCCGAGATGGCGCGGGCGATCTCGCCGTGCGTGCCGAGCACCTCGCGGCGGCGGACCTTCGGGTACAGCGACTCGGCTACCCGGTCGCGCACGACGTCCGCCAGTGACTGCCCGAAGAGGCTCATGATGCGGTTGCCGGACATGCTCGCGACGAGCTGGTGGAAGCCCGTCGCATGGAGCAGGTAGTCCTCGTCCGCGCGGGCGAGGGTCTCGTACCGGGCCAGCTCGGCGAGCAGCTCCGGTTCGCCCAGCTCGGCGGCACGCCGGGCCAGCACCGGCTCCATGGTCAACCGCGCCTCGATGAGCTCGCGGAAGGTGACCCCGTCCATCTGGAAGAACAACGATGCCATGCGCCCGAAGTTGCGCGTGTGGACCTGATCCACCGTCGGCCCGCCCCGCGGCCCCGGCTTGATCGAGATCAGCCCGTGCACCTCCAGGATGCGCAACGCCTCACGTAACGAGCCCCGCCCGACCCGGTACTCCTCCAGCATCTTCGCCTCTGGGGGCAGCTGCGTGCCGGGAGTGAGGCCTTCGGCCCCGATCCGGCGAACGATGTCTCGGGCGATCGCCTCCGACACCTTGTCCCCACGTCTGACAGGTCGCTGCGGCGTCGCCGCGCTTCCCGCGCCTATAGCTGCCACCAGGTCATGTTAGCGATGGGTGATCGCGGCTTCACCCTAGGCGTCCGTTATTCAACGGCATCCGAATGTGTACGTCCACTTCGGACTCACGGACGGTGAACACGTTTGCCGGCACATGATCCGTTCGGCCCAATCCGTTCGACGGGTCGCACTACAGCGCCCGTGGTCGCCGCCGTCTGCCCGGCGCCGGTACGGCCAACTGTGCCGGCCGGAAAGCACCCGGCAGGCCTAGTGACCCGCGCCGGGACACCAGCGTGACAGGAAGCCCGCTATCGCCTGCCACGTCTGCGCCGGGGACTCCTCCGGGGCGAAGTGGCCGGCGCCCGGGACGCGCGCGTGGGTGACATCGGTGAGGCCGGCCGCGCGGAAGCCCGTCAGGTACGGCTCCATGTCGCCGCGTTCGTGCTCGCCGCGCAGGTACAGCAGCGGGGTCGCGAGTGGACCGACGGTGGCGGCGTTCTCCTCGGCGTCGCGGGGAAACGCGCGGTACCAGGAGAAGCCGGCCGTCAGCGCGGCCCGGCTCGCGTACGCGGCCGCGTGAGCGGAGCGGGCCTCATCGGTGATCGTGGCCGGGTCGGCGGCCAGGACGTCGTAGAAGTGGTCGAAGTACTCGCGCTCGTGGCCGGCCACCAGCGTCTCCGGCAGGTTTTCTACCGCGTGGAACGCGAAGTGCCAGATGTAGGGGTTCGCGACCACCCGCGCCCACGGTTCGAGGCCCGGGATCACCACATCCATGATCACCGCGCGGGCGAGGTCGGGGTACGCGCGCAGGTACGCGTAGGCGATCATGCCGCCGACGTCGTGGCCGACGAGCGTCACGCCGGACAGGTCGAGCTCGCCGGCGAGCCGGTGCACGACCTGCGCGAGCGCGCGCTTCGTGCCGTCGGGCGGCGCGCCCGTCGAGCCGCCGACGCCGGGCAGGTCAACGGCGATCGCGCGAACGTCGGCCGCCGCGTGGGTCATGACCGCGCGCCAGGACAGCCAGCACTGCGGCCAGCCATGGAGGAACAGCACGGGCGCGGCGGCGGGATCGCCGGCCTCGACGACGTGCAGGTCGGCCGAATCGAGCGTGACCTGTCGATGCCTGAAGGAGTCCACTACAGCACGATAAGCAACAGCCCGAGTGTCCCGACCAGACACACCGCGAGCGTGACCAGCAGCGCCGGCATCGCCTGGTCCACCGGCCGGCGCTCGCGCACCGCCCGGGCGGCGCGGCGGTAGCGGTCGTGCGACCAGCCGAGCACGCCGAACGCCAGCACCGCGACGGCGATCGCGGCCACCACGGCCCACGGCGTGTCCCGGACCATCGCCAGGCGGCCGGCGAGCAGCGCGCAGCCGGCGAGGCCGAGCCCGGTGCGCACCCACGACAGCGAGGTGCGCTCGTTCTGGACCCCGGACGAGGTCACAGGTTCGCCACCACCACGAGCACGAACAGCGCGAGCGCGACCGCCGCCACGCCGTAGGACAGCCACGGCGCCACGGCCGGCGCCGGGAGCGCACGCCGCTCGCGCATCGCCTGCTCGCTGCGCAGCCACCGGCGGAAGGCCATCGCGCTCGTCCCGATGCCGGCCAGCACCAGCAACGCGGCCAGCACCTGGCGCACCCCGGGGATCGCGAGGTCCGGCGCGAACGCCTCCAGCCCGATCCCCGCCGCCACGAGCGCGAGCGCGGTGCGGATCCACGCCAGGAAAGTCCGCTCGTTCGCGAAGCTGAACCTGGGGTCCGGGTCCTCGCCGCTGTCCCGGAGCCGCGCGGTCCACCTCACCCGGCCCACTCCCCCGGCGCCTGCCCCGACACCTGCGCGTCGAGGGCGAACAGCGAGCCGGCGTGCGGCTGCCGGTCGAGCTCGTCGGCGGACAACCCCGTCCGCGCCGACGTCAGGTACAAAGTGGACAGATCGGTACCGCCGAAGGCGCAGCTCGTGATCCGCTGGGCCGGCAGCTCGACCGTGTCGACGAGCCGGCCGTCCGGCATGTACCGGCGCACCGCCCAGCCGTCCCACAGCGCCACCCACAGGTTGCCCTCGACGTCCACGGTCAGCCCGTCCGGCCACCCGCGCTCGACGTCGAAAAGGCGTCGCCGCCGGGAGATCGTGCCCGTCTCCGGGTCGTGGTCGAACGCGTCCACGCCGCCGGTCGGGGTGTCCGTGTAGTACATCGTCCGCCCGTCCGGCGACCAGCCGAGCCCGTTGGACACCGACACGTCCGTCAGCATCTCGTGCAGCGAGCCGTCCGGGTCGAGCCGGTAGAACGCGCCGGCGCGCCCCTTGCCCTCGTGCATCGTCCCGGCCCAGAACCGGCCCCACGGGTCGGCCTTGCCGTCGTTGAACCGGCCGCCCGGCGGGTCGGTCGACACCTCGTGCAGCCGGGTCAGCCCGGAGCCGTCCTCGGCGCACGTCGAGATCCCCGACGCGGTCGCCAGCACCAGCCCGCCGTCGCGGCGCACGGCCACCGCGCCGACGGGCTCGCCCGCCTCGAAGGAGGTGTCCTCGCTCGACTCGGGGTCGAACCGGTGCACCAGCCCCGGCTCGATGTCGACCCAGCGCAGCGCGGCGGCGCGCGGATCCCACAGCGGTCCCTCACCAAGGCGCGCCCCCGCCGCGAGCACCACGTCCACGATCACCTGCCGAACCTAGGCCGCCGGGTGGGCACGGATCAACGACACGCAGGATGACCGGTCGATCACGTTCGGGTCTGTTAGGGAGTTGTTAGCGCTTTCGCCCAGGCTTGGACCATGGAGACGTTCGAGGGCATCCGGTATCGCCTCCTCGGCCCGGTGGAGCTGTACCACGAGGGAGAGGCCGTCGACCTCTCGTCGACCAAGGTGCGGCTGATGCTCACGGCGCTTGCCCTCGCGCCGAACACCGTCGTGTCGTTCGAGGCGCTCGGCCGGGTGCTGTGGGAGCGCGGGGCGCCGCCGTCGGCCCGCTCCAACGTGCGCACCTACGCGACGACCCTGCGCCGCGTGCTGGACCGCGACTCGCGCAACCGCCTGGTCTCCCGCGGCGGCGGCTACCTGCTCTCGACCGACCCGGACGAGCTCGACGTCCAGGTGTTCCACCGGCTCGCCGAGATCGGCCGCCGGGCGCTCGCCGACGGGGAGCCGGCGAGCGCCCGTACCCACCTGCGCCAGGCGCTCGCGTTGTGGCGCGGCCATCCCGCCGAGGGCCTGCCGCCGCGCCGCGCCCTCGCCGGCCAGCTGGACGCGCTCGCCGAGCAGCGGCTGCTCGTCGAGGAGGACCTGCTGGAGGCCGAGCTGGCGGTCGGCGCGACGGCCGAGCTCGTCGGCTCCGCGCGCATGCTCGTCACCGAGCACCCGCTGCGGGAGCGGGGCTGGGCCGCGCTGATGCTCGCGCTGTACCGCGGCGGGGACGTCGCCGCCGCGCTCGAGGCGTTCGCCGAGGCCCGCCACCGGCTCGTCGAGGGGCTCGGGCTGGAGCCCGGGCCCCGGCTCCAGCAGCTCCACCAGGCCATGCTCAACCGCGACCCGGCCCTGCTGGAGCGGCCCGCCGTGAGCACGGCCGCGACCGTCGGTACCCGCTGCGAGCTGCCCCGCCAGGTGACCCTGGTGAGCCGTGCCGAGGAGGTGCGCACGGTCGTCGCCGCGCTGTGCAGCCCGGACGCCGAGGGCGCGCGCGTCGTCGTCGTGCACGGGCCGCCCGGTGCCGGCAAGTCCGCGGTGGCGCTGCGGGCCGCCCACCAGGCGGCGTGGTGCTACCCGGACGGCCAGCGCTACGTCGACCTCAACCACACGGCGGTCGACGGCGCGCACTGGCGCTCGGCGCTGGCCGGCCGCCGCGAGCTGGTGGTCGTCGACCACTGCTCGTCGGCCGCGCAGCTGCGCCCGTTGCTCGTCGCCGAGCCGGGCTGCGGCTTCCTGGTCACCGCCGACACGCCGCTCGCCGCCGTCGACGCCACCTGCCGGGTCGCCGTCGGGCGGCTGTCCACGCCGGCCGCCGTGGCGATGCTCGGCCGGCTCGTCGGCCGGGCGCGGATCACGCCGGAGTGGGCGGCCGCGGATGTCGTCGCGCGCTGCGACCACCTGCCGCTCGCGATCCGCGCGGCCGCGGCCGTGCTGATCGCCGACCCCCGGCTGAGCCTCGCGGGGCTCGCCGCGCGGCTGTCGGCCGGGGCCGTGCTGGACGAGCTGGCGGTCGACGACCTGGACCCGCGCGCCCGGCTCCTGGCCCGCTACCGCGAGATGTCCACTGTGGACCACGTGGCCGCGGCCGCGTTCCAGTACCTCGGCACCGAGGGCGTCGTGGCGGGCGAGCTCTCGCCCGCGGTCGTCCGCCGGCTCGCCGACCACGGATTGCTCGAGGACGGGCACCTCGCGCCGTTGACCCACCGGGTCGCGGTGGAGCTGGGGACCATGCCCGCCTGAGACCCCGCCCGGACTCGCGATGAGTACAAGTCATCGGCGGGCCATCCCGCCGAGCGATGTCATCATCGGGGAAGCGAGTCCGGGCGGGCTTTACGTCGCCGCGCGGGCGGCGAGCCCGACGAGCTGGTTGACCAGGCCCTCGGTCAGCCCCTCGGTGAACAGGCCGGCGCCGCATGGGAGGTCGAGCTCGGCGCACGCGGCGCGGACGGTGTCGGTCGGCGTGGCGTGCGGGGCGAGGCCGGCCACGATGACGACGACCGCGCCCGCGAAGTGCGTCGCCGCCGCGTCGTCGAGCACCGGGACGGCCGTGCGGACCATGGCGGCGAACCGGCCGGTGTTGACGGTGAAGCGGCGCTTGAAGTCGCGCGCCACGTCGAGGGAGATGTTGCGCTCCAGCACCGCGGCCATCGCGCTCCACAGATCGCACAGCAGCGGCTCGGCGATCAGCGAGCGTGCGACCTCGGTGGCCACCCGGGTCTCCCGTGCGTAGCGGGCCTTGGCGCGCCCGGGGTCGAGCTCGAGCCGGTCGAGCCATGCCGTCCACGTCCGGTCGAGCACCTCGAGGAAGATCGCCTCTCGGCTGTCGAAGTAGCGCAGCACGTTGGACTTCGCGAGCCCGACGCGGCAGGCGAGGTCGCGCAGCGAGACGTCCGCGACGCGCCGCTCCCGCAGCAGCTCCGCCGCGGCGGCCAGGATCGCCGCGCGGCGGGCGGCGACCTGTTCCGGCCTTCTGGCGCGCTGGAAGGTGGTGCTCATGCCGGTGCGACCCCGGCCCGGGCGGCGTACTCGGCGCGGGCCCGCTCGACGTGCGCGATGTTGTCCTCCGACCAGCGGCGGATCGCCGACAGCGGCTCCGACACGCTGCGGCCGAGTTCGGTCAGCTCGTAGTCCACCCGCAGCGGCACGACCGGGTACACGGTGCGCGTGACGAGGCCGTCGCGCTCGAGCTCGCGCAGCGTCTGGGTGAGCATCTTCTGGCTCACGCCGTCCAGCCGGCGGCGCAGCTCGCCGAACCGGCGCGGGCCGCCCTCCAGCGCGCCGATCGCGAGCGCGGTCCACTTGTTCGCGAGCAGATCGAGCACCCCGCGGCACGGGCAGTTGCGTAGGTACACGTCGCGGGTGGTTTCCATCAGGTACCTATAGCACGCGGCAGTGCCTGATTGCAAAGAGTAACCAACAGCGGAAGAGTGGTGCGCGAGCGACGAAAGGATCATCGATGGACATGCTCGCTATCACCCAGGACGGCTTCGGCGGCGCTGAGCTGCTCGCCCCGGCGAAGGTGCGGCGGCCGGAGCCGGTGCCGACCGAGGTGCTGGTGCGGGTGCACGCGACCTCGGTCAACCCGGTCGACTGGAAGACCCGCGCGGGCTCCGGCGTGGCCGGGATGCTCGGCGACGGGCCGGTGACCGTCGGCTGGGACGTCTCGGGCGTGGTCGAGGAGACCGGCCCGGGCGTCACCCGGTTCGCGCCCGGCGACGAGGTGTTCGGCATGCCCCGCTTCCCGTACCCGGCCCGCGCGTACGCCGAGTACGTCACCACGCCGACGCGCCAGATCGCGCGCAAGCCGGCCGGTCTCGACCACACGCACGCCGCGGCCCTGCCGCTCGCCGGGCTGACCGCGTGGCAGGCGCTTGTGGACACCGCCGACGTGCAAGCGGGACAACGGGTTCTGGTGCACGCGGCCGCGGGCGGGGTCGGCCACCTCGCGGTGCAGATCGCGAAGGCCCGCGGCGCGCACGTCATCGGCACGGCGAGCGCGGCCAAGCACGACTTCGTCCGCGAGCTCGGCGCGGACGAGGTGCTCGACTACCGCACCGTGGACTTCGCGACCGCGGTGTCCGGTGTGGACGTCGTGCTGGACTCGATCGGCGGCGACCACGTCACCCGCTCGGTCGCGGTGCTCGCGCCGGGCGGGACGGTCGTGTCCATCCGGGGCGGTGGGTCCGACTCGGCACACGAGGCCGCGGCCGCCGCGGGCGTACGGATCGTGGCGATGATGGTCGAGCCGGACCACACCGGACTCGAGCGGCTCGGCGCGCTCGTCGAGGCGGGCAGGCTGCGCGTCGAGGTCGACCGGGTCCTGCCGCTCGCCGAGGCCGCGGAGGCACACCGGCTGGGTGAGACGGGCCGGACTCGCGGCAAGATCGTGCTGACCGTGCAGGGCTGAACGTATCCTGACCCACGTGCGCGTCACGATCGCGGAAGTAGCCCGGCGGGCCCGGGTCAGCAAGACCACGGTCTCGCGCGTCCTCAACAACAAGGGCGACGTGGACGCGAGCACCGCGATCCGCGTCCGCGAGGTAATCGCGGCCACCGGCTACACGCCGAGCGCGCGGGCGGTCGGCCTGGCGCGCGGGCGCACGCAGACCGTCGGCATGCTCGTGCCGGGACTGACGTGGCCGTGGATGGGCGACGTGCTGCAGGGCGTCGCGGACGTGCTCGAGGCGCGCGGGTACGGCTTGCTGCTGAACACGATGAATCGCGGCGCGGACTCGCTCACGCAGTTCGCGCGGCACGTGTCGGCCAACGCGTTCGACGGGCTGCTGCTGGTCGAACCGCCGGACACGCTGTCCTACATCACGTCGCTGCACGAGGGCGGCCTGCCGGTCGTGATGATCGACGACCGGGGGCACCACCCCGGCTTCCCGTCGGTGGCGACCAGCAACCGCGACGGCGCCGCCGACGCCGCCGCACACCTGCTCGCCACCGGCCGGCGCCGGTTCGCGATGGTCACCGGCCCGGGCGAGTTCGGCTGCACCCGCGACCGGTCGGCGGGCCTGCGCGACCGGCTGGCCGAGGCCGGCGTCGAGCTGGACCCGCGCCTGGTCGTCGAGGGCGATTTCACCCGCGGCGGCGGCCAGGCGGCGGTGGCGGAGCTGCTCGCGGGCCCGGCGTTCGACGCGGTGTTCGCACACAACGACCTCATGGCGGTCGGCGTGCTGGACGGCCTGAGCGCCGCCGGCCGCACGGTGCCCGACGACGTGGCGGTGGTCGGCTTCGACGACATCTCCATCGCCGCGCACACCCGCCCCGCGCTGACCACGGTGCGCCAGCCCTCGAGGGAGATGGGCGAGGCGGCGGCGGCCATGCTGCTGGACAACCTCAACGGCACCGAGCTTCCCGCGGAACCACACGTCGTGCCGACGTCGCTGGTCATCCGCGACTCCGCGCCCGCCTGAGCCACTCGCTCCTTGACGGCCGCGCAGCGCCGGTTGTTAAATGCATCACATCATTCGGAACCGGTTCCGGTACCGGTTTCCGCCTGGCTGGATCGATCCACCCTGCCCTGTGAGGATCACATGAGACCACCCAGATCCACCATCCTGCTCGCGGTCGCGGCCACCGCGCTCGCGAGCGTGGCCGTCCTGGCCGCGCAGCCGCGGGCACATGCCGCCGCCTGCGGGACCACCGACATCGCCCAGGGCCGGCCGGCCACCGCGTCGTCCACCGAGAACGCCGGCACGCCCGCGAGCGCCGCGGTCGACGCCAACACCGGCACCCGCTGGTCCAGTGCGTTCGCCGACCCGCAGTGGCTCCGGGTCGACCTCGGCAGCTCGCAGCCCGTCTGCCGCATCGGCCTGAACTGGGAGGCCGCGTACGGCCGCGCGTTCCAGCTCCAGGTCTCCGACAACGGGACGAGCTGGACCACGGTCTACTCGACCACCACCGGCACCGGCGGCAACCAGTCGATCGACGTCACCGGCACCGGCCGCTACGTGCGGATGAACGGCACCGCGCGCGCCACGCAGTACGGCTACTCGCTGTGGGAGCTGCAGGTGTTCACCACCGACGGCGGCACGGGCGTGCCCGGCACCGACCCGTTCCACCCGAACCTCGGACCCAACACGTTCGTCTACGACCCGTCGACGCCGGCGAGCACCATCCAGAGCCGGCTGAACTCGATCGCGGCGCAGATGAAGACCAACCAGTTCGGCACCGAGCGCTACGCCGTGCTGTTCAAGCCCGGCACCTACAACGCCGACGTGAACCTGCGCTTCTACACCCAGGTCGCGGGCCTGGGCCTCTCGCCGGACGACGTGAACCTCAACGGCCACGTGCGCGTCGAGGCGGACTGGCTGCAGCAGGGCGACAACCCGAACAACCTCGGCAACGCCACGCAGAACTTCTGGCGCTCCGCGGAGAACCTGTCCGTGACGCTCCCCAGTGGACAGATCGAGCGCTGGGCGGTGTCGCAGGCGGCGCCCTACCGGCGGATGCACCTGCGCGGCCAGGTCCAGCTGTGGAACGGCGGCGACGGGTGGGCGTCCGGCGGGCTGATCGCCGACTCGCGCATCGACGGCGTCGTGGAGTCCGGCTCGCAGCAGCAGTTCTTCACCCGCAACAGCGAGCTGCGCGGCGGCTGGTCGGGCTCGGTGTGGAACATGGTGTTCACCGGCAGCACGGGCACGCCGCCGCAGCACTTCCCGAACCCCTCGCACACGGTCGTCGCGCAGACGCCGAAGATCCGCGAGAAGCCGTTCCTCTACATCACGCCGGCCGGCGAGTACCGGGTGTTCGTCCCGGCGCTGCGGCAGAACGTGTCCGGCACGTCGTGGGGCGCGGGCGCGCCGCAGGGCACGTCGGTGTCGCTCGCGGACTTCTACGTCGTGCAGACCGGCACCCCGGCCGCGACGATCAACGCCGCGCTGGCGCAGGGCAGGCATCTGCTGTTCACGCCCGGCGTGCACCACCTCGACCAGCCGCTGCGGGTGACCAACCCGAACACGATCGTGCTCGGCCTCGGGCTCGCCACGCTCACGCCGGACACCGGCCAGCCGGCCATCCTCGTGTCCGATGTGGACGGTGTGAAGCTGGCCGGGCTGCTGGTCGACGCCGGTGCCCAGAACTCGCCGGTGCTCGTGGAGATCGGCCCGGCCGGCTCGTCGGCGAACCACTCGGCGAACCCGACCTCGCTGCACGACGTGTTCTTCCGGGTCGGCGGCGCGCACGTCGGCAAGGCCACGGTCTCCTTGCGGGTCAACAGCAACGACGTCGTCGGTGACCACATGTGGCTCTGGCGCGGCGACCACGGCACCGGCGTCGGCTGGACGGCGAACACCGCGCAGAACGGCATGGTCGTCAACGGCGCGAACGTGACGATGTACGGCCTGTTCGTCGAGCACTACCAGCAGTACAACGTGATCTGGAACGGCAACGGCGGCCGCACGTACTTCTACCAGAACGAGATGCCCTACGACCCGCCGAACCAGGCCGCGTGGGGCAGCTCCGGCGGCGGTACGCAGGGCTGGGCGTCCTACAAGGTCGCCGACGCGGTGACGAGCCACGAGGCGTGGGGCGTCGGCGTGTACTGCTTCTTCAACGCGAACCAGTCCGTAGTGGCCAGTCGCGGGTTCGAGGTGCCCAACCGGTCCGGGGTGCGCTTCCACGACCTGGTCACGGTCTCACTGGGCGGCGTGGGCACGATCAACCACGTCATCAACGACACGGGAGAGGTGGCGAACCTGCCGCACCAGGTGAGCTACGTGGTCAACTTCCCGTAGTCGGCCCGGTGGGAACGAGGGGCGCCGCGGTCCTGCCCGCGGCGCCCCTTTCTCAGACGTGCTTGACGACACGAGCGGGGTTGCCGACCGCGACCACGTTGGGCGGCAGGTCCGCCGGGACGACCGCCCCCGCGCCGACGACCGTGTTCTCGCCGATCGTCACCCCGGGGCAGACGATCACGCCGCCGCCCAGCCACACGTTGTCGCCGATCGTGATCGGCTCGCCGCCCTCCCACCGCGCCCGCCGCGTCTCGGGGTCGATCGGATGCGTCGCCGTGAGCAGCTGGACGTTGGGTCCCATCTGGACGTCCGCGCCGATGGTGATCTTCGCGACGTCGAGGAACACCGCGCCGTTGTTGACGAACGTGCGTGGGCCGATGCGGGTCTGGTAGCCGTACTCGATGCGGAACGGCGGCCGGACGCTGACGCCCTCGCCCACCTCGTCCACCAGTTCGGCGAGGAGTGCGGCGTGCCGGGCACGGTCGATGGTCGCGTTGAACCGCGCCAGGATCCGCTCGCACCGGGCGTAGTCCTCGGCGAGGTCCGGGTCGTCGGCGATGTAGAGCTCGCCCGCGAGCATGCGTTCCTTCTGGATTCCCACGGTCTCCCCCTTGTCAGATGTCAGACGGCGATCGTGGCCGTCAGTGGCAGCTCGGCCGCGGAGCGGCCGGCGTGCACGGTGATCGTGCCGGGCTCGAGCGTCCAGCCCTGCGCCGACCAGCGCTGCACCAGCCGCACCGGCACGTCCACGACCGCGTCCACCACGTCCCCGGCCGGGGCGGTGACCGCGGCGAAGCCGGCGAGCCACCGGGTGGGGTAGCCGCCCGGACCGGATGGGCGGGATAGGTACACCTGCACGACCTCGCGGCCCGGGCGCGAACCCGTGTTGCGCAGCCGGATCCGTACCGAGCAGGCGTGGCCGTCCAGTTCGGACACCGAGATGTCCTCATACGACCAGGTCGTGTAGCCGAGGCCGTGGCCGAACCAGTATGCCGGCTCGGCGCCGGACGCGAGCCAGGCGCGGTAGCCGATGTCCAGGCCCTCGGCGTACTCCAGCACGCCGCCGGCCGGCCGCGTGTCGAGGACCGGCACGTCCGCGGTCGCGGCCGGCCACGTGGTCGGCAGCCGCCCGCCGGGCTCGGCCGCGCCGAACAGCACGTCGGCGAGACCGTGGCCGGCCTGCTCGCCGGGGAACCAGCTCAGCAGCACCGCCGGCACCTCGTCGCGCCACGGCAGCAGCACCGGCCCGCCGGAGTTCACGATCACCACGGTGTTCGGGTTCGCCCCGGCGACGGCGCGGACCAGCTCGTCCTGCCCGCCCGGCAGGGCGAGCGTGGTCCGGTCGAAGCCCTCGCTCTCGATCTCGTCGGTCGTGCCGACCACCACGACCGCCACGTCCGCGGACGCGGCCAGCTCGACCGCGGTCTCCAGCTCCTCGACCGCCCGCCGCCGCGGCGGGTCGGCGGCCAGCAGCGTCGCCACGCCGGTGCCGGCCACCAGCTCCCGGCGGGCCACCAGATGCACGTCCTCGCCCTCGGTCAGCGCCAGCATGCCGGACCGGTACGACGGCGAGAGGTGCACGGTCGCCGGGTCTTCCGTGTCGACGGCGATGTCCTCGTCGACGAGCTGCCGCCCGTCCGCGGTCAGCGACACCGGGCCCCACCCGCCGACGGTCAGCCGCCACTCGCCGCTCACGCCCGGCCGCAGCAGCGCCTGGATCTCGACGGTCCGCGCGCCGCTCGCGTGTGCCGGTTCGATGATGCGGCCGGACAGCCGGCGTTCGGCGTGCAGCTCGGTGCCCTCGGCGTCGAGCACCCGCACCAGGACGCCGGGCTCGCCGGAGCGCGGGTCGCGGGCGGTGGCCGGGTCGAGCGGGGTCGGCAGGTCGGCCGGGTAGGCGCCGACCGCGTGCACGACGTCCGCGGCGCCCGCGAGCGCGGCGCGGATCCCGTCCAGCGGCGAGACCGGCGCGACCGGGTACACGCCCGCGCTGCCGCCGCCCTGGATCCGCGCGGTGCCGGCGTTCCAGCCGAGCACCGCGACGCGGCGCAGCGATGCCGGGTCGAGCGGCAGCACGCCGGTGTTGCGCACCAGCACCGCGCTCGCCGCCACGGCCTCGCGCAGCAGCCCGCCGCCGTCCACAGTAGAGGCGGTGGAGCCCGTCGCGGGCGCGGCCGCCGGCGAGCCGAGCGCTCCCACCTCGGCGGCCAGGCGCAGCAGCCGCAGCACCTTGTCGTCGACGGCGGACTCGGCGACGGCTCCGGTTCGCACGGCTGCCACGAGCGCGTCACCCCACGCGCCGCGGGGGCCGGGCATCACGAGGTCCTGCGCGGCCCGGGCGGACTCCACGGTCCGGCGTACCGCGCCCCAGTCCGACACCACGGGCCCGGCGAAGCCCCACTCGTCCTTCAGCGGTGCGGACAGCAGCGGGCTCTCCGACATCGGCACGCCGTTCACCCCGTTGTAGGCCGACATCACCACCCGCACGCCCGCGTGCACGGCGGCCTCGAACGGCACCAGGTACAGCTCGCGCAGCGCCCTGCCGGACATCCGCGCGTCGAGCGTCATCCGCTCGGTCTCCGAGTCGTTGGCCACGTAGTGCTTCGCGGTCGCCGCCACCCCGCCGGCCTGCACGCCGCGGACGTAGGCCGCGCCCGTCCACGCGGTCAGCCACGGATCCTCGCTGTAGCACTCGAAATGCCGGCCGGCGACCGGCGAGCGGTGCAGGTTCAGCGTCGGCGCGAGCAGGACGTCCACGCCCTTGCGCCCGGCCTCCGCGGCGAGCAGCCGGCCGAGCCGCTCGACGAGCGGCGGCGACCACGTGGCGGCGAGCGCGGTCGGTGACGGCAGCACGAGCGAGGTGTCCCGCTCGTCCCAGTGCTCGCCGCGCACGCCGACCGGGCCGTCGGACATGACGATCGAGCGCAGGCCGATCGCGGGTTCGGCGGGCAGCCGCCACGGGGTGGCGCCGGTCAGCAGCCGGACCTTCTGCTCGAGGGACAGCTTGCCGACCAGCCGCCGCAGCTCGTCGATACCCAACGACGCCCCTCTCGGGTCATGGCCGGCCGGGCCGGCCGGCGCGTGTCCGCGCCGTGCTCGAGCAGTACCTCGACCGGCAGCGTGGCCGCGCCGACCGCCACCGCGTCCGGCCCGAGCTGGCACAGCTCGATCGAGGTCTGCTCGTAAGCATGCCGCAGCGCGTGGGCCGAGGTGGCCCGGCGGATCTCCGGCAGCAGCCGGGTACCCAGCGTGAGCCCGGCCCACCCGCCGAGCACGATCCGCTCCGCGCTGTGGTACCGCGACACGATCCGCCGCGTGCGCGGTCACTGACTCGCGTCCCGGCAGTGGCGCGGTCGCGGGACCGGGACGCTAACCGCGCGCGCGGTTAGGGTGCGGTAGTGGCTGAGTTCGTCGACGGCATCGCGGATCGGCTCGCCGGTCTGCCCGGCGTGTCGGCGGTGTCGCTCGGCGGTTCGCGCGCGCGGGGCACCCACCGGCCGGACAGCGACTGGGACCTCGCCGTCTACTACCGCGGCGCGTTCGACCCGCAGGACCTGCGCGACTGCCAGGTGAGCGCCGGCTGGGACGGCGAGATCTTCGAGCTCGGCGCGTGGGGTGGCGGCGTGTTCAACAGCGGCGCGTGGCTGCGGATCGAGGGCCACCGCGTCGACGTGCACTACCGCGACCTCGACGTGGTCGAGCACGAGCTCGCCGAGGCGGAGGCGGGCCGGTTCCGCATCGAGCCGCTGCCGTTCCACCTCGCCGGCATCCCGTCCTACCTGGTGGTCGCCGAGCTCGCGCTGAACCGGGTGCTGCGCGGCGAGCTGCCCCGGCCCGGGTACCCGGCCGCCCTGCGCGCCGAGGCGCCGAGGGTGTGGTGGCGCGCGGCGGAGCAGGTGTTCACCTACGCGCGCACCGGGCACGCCGAGCACGGCCGGCGGGCGCAGGCCATCGGGCTGGCCGTCCAGGCGGCGACCCAGTCCGCGCACGCCGTGCTGGCCGCGCGCGGCGAGTGGGTGACCAACGAGAAGGACCTGGTGACGCGGGCCGGGCTCGGCGACCTCGACAGGGTCGTCACCGAGCCCGACCCGCAGACCGCGGTGGAGAAGGCGCACGCCATGTGCGCCGACGCCGTCCGCGAGGCGCGGGCGTAGCCCTACGAACCGATCGACACCCGGTCGAGGTCCGGCGCGGAGTCCTCGTCGTTGCCGATCGTGATCGTGTTCTCGCCCGCCGCCAGCGTGACCCGGACCGGCGTCGTGTACGGCTTGTTGTTGCCGACCCCGCTGACCGGCACCTCGACCGACGGGCCGTCGCCCACGGTCACGAAGTACGACCGGTCGCCGTTCACCGTGTAGTCCAGGTAAAGCGTGTACTCCCCCGCCGCCGGCACGCGCACGCCGCCGAACACCACGCGCGCGTCCGCGCCGCCGCCGAGGTTGCGCACCTTCTGCCCACCCGAACAGGCCGAGCAGCTCGTGATGCCGGCGCTGCCGATCTGGTTGCGGGAGTCCTCGGCCTCGCGCATGAACACGCGGTCGGCCGGCCGCAGCCGGATGCCCAGCTTCTTCGTGACCGTCTTCGCGCGGCCAAGGACCTGGAACGACGCGGTGACCGGGATGTCCACACCGGACACGTCCGAGCCGGCCGGTGATGTGATCGTCCACGTCCCGGACAGCGTCTGGCCGAGCCGCAGGCTCGCCGCGGTCGCCGGGTCGCCGGTCACCGTCCAGCCGGCCGGCACCGCCGGCGCCAGCCGGACCTGGTCGAGCGCGTCGTCGACGTCGAGCCGCACGCTCGCGGACACCCGCATGGACTGCTGCCCGCCGCCGACCCACTGCAGGCCGGACGGCTCGACCTGCATCGTCGTGGTCGGCGTGTACGACTCGGGCGGCAGCGGGGCGACCGCGATCCGGTCCAGCGCCGGCTCGCCCGACACCGTGACGGTGTTCGCGCCGGCCCGCAGCGCGACCGCGACCGCCGTGCTCGCCGGGACGCCCGCGGCGCCGGCCGGAGCCGCGACGTGCACGGGGATTCCGTTCACCCGCACCGCGAGCGAGCCCGTGCCGGTGGCGTCGAGCTGCAGCCGGTAGGTGCCGTCCGCGGCGACCCGCACGTCGCGGTAGGCCACCGTGCCGCTGCCGGTGGCGGCCTGCCCGCCGGAGCACGCCGGGCAGCGCACCGGATGCGTGCCGCCGGACAGCCGCGCGTGCTCGGCCTCCAGTGGCAGCGAGCCGGCCGAGACCGGGTAGCCGTGCGCGACCTCGAGCTCGTCGATGCGCAGCTGGTTCGCGAAGTTCGGCGCCTGCGTGCCGGCCCACGTGTCGAGCACGTCGAGCCGGACGTAGCGGGCGCGCTGCTCGCCGAGGTCGATCGGCCGCACGCCACGGGCGCTGGGCAGCGCGCCGGCGCGGACCTCGTGCCAGCTGGTGGCGTCGTCGCTGACCGAGACGCGGAAGTCCTTGATGCGGGCGGAGTCCTCGGGCCGGCCGAACGACTCGCGCGCGTAGGTCGGCGACCACTCCCGCTGGTGCACGGCGAGGTAGCTCACGTCCCGGCGCCGGCCGAGGTCGAGCGTCACCGACACGGGCAGCGTGGCGTCGCTGTCCCAGTAGGTCTGGTAGTCGCCGTCGACGAGGTCGTCCGCCGGGTGGCCGTCGCGCGCGGCCGACGCGGTGGCGCGCAGGCCGCCGTAGTAGCCGGGCCGGCCCGCCGTCGCCACCCGGAACACGGTGTCGTACTCGTCCCAGCTCTCGACGTCCATGATGGACAGGTAGCCGCCGGACTGGTGGAACCGCATCCGCTCGCCGGTGCGCAGATCGGTCACGCTCGTCACCCGGTACCCGTTGTCCCGCAGGCGAACCAGGTCGGTGCGCGGTCGGGTGACGACGTGCACGTACTGGGTGGCACCGCGGATCGTTACCACGCCGTGCGCGCCGTCGTTCCAGAAGCCGGGCTGCATACCGCCGTACATGTAGCCGCCGCCTTCGGTTCCCTTCAGCGACTCCTCGATCGGCGGTACCCACTGCGCCATGAAGTCGTTGAACGCCTCCTGCGCGGGCGGGAAGCGGCCGTCGACCATGGCGGTCTCGGCCATCAGCGACTTCATCGACGAGCCGGCGTTGGTGACGTAGCGGCCGGTGGAGAGGCGGTAGTCGACCTCGTGGTCCTCGCCGTCGTACCACCAGTCGCCGGTGGTCGGCAGCTTGTAGTCGGCCTCGGTCAGCCGGGGCATCGGCGTGAACGCGGCCTGCGGGTAGTCGTAGGCCGGGGTCATGCCGGTCTTCTGCTCGTTGCTGACCGTGTCCATGATCGGGGTGTCCTCGTTGTTGTTGCTGAGCAGCCAGTCCGGGCGCCGTTCCCGGATCTGCTCGTAGAGGTCGTGGTCCTCCCAGTAGGCGTTGTCGTTGTCGATCCAGAAGCCGCCGAGATCCGGATAGCGGTCCATGACCTCGAAGAACAGGTCGTAGCTGTACCGCCCGAAGCCGTCGCGCGTGGTGAGGTCGACGTCCTGGCCCTTGTAGGCCGAGTAGGCCGCGGAGTCGAGGGTCTCGACGCCCGACTCGCCGTGCCACTGGGGATCGTCGGTCATGTAGAGGAGCACGCGCACACCCTTGGCCTGGCCGGCGCGGACGAGCTCGCCGAGGAAGTCGCGCTCGGTGCGGCAGCTGCCCGGGATGGCGGACGGCCACGGGCGCGCGTAACCGAGGCGGCTGTGGAAGGTGGCGAGGACGATGTAGGACGCGCCGAGCTTGCGGGCCTCGTCGACCCAGTAGTCGGCGGACCAGCCGCCGGCCGTGACGTCGTGTTCCCATTGCGCGCAGTCGGTGTGCGCGGGGGCGGTGAACATGCCCCAGTGCAGGAACAGCCCGGCGGTGGACTGGCGCAGCCATTCCTGGCGAGGATGCTGGACCTCGGCGACGGCGGCCGGGGCCGTGGTGAGCCCGGCGACGAGCGCCAGGACTGTCGCGACACAGGCGGAGCGCACGCGCATGCCGGTCGCCTCCGTTCGACATGGCAGGGACGAAGACATCCGATGATTGCCCGCTCGAGGGCGCTCGTCAAGACTTGACGGATCAGTTCCTTGGGGCGTGGAGGACTATCCATCGGATGACTGGTGGGTCCGTTCGACGCGCACGCGCCGACCTCCACGCATCTCGCCGGGACAGGCGGGTGGCGGTTCCTAGGCGGCGTCGGGTAGCGAGCGCGGGTGGGCCGGGCCGGCCGCTGCCGGTGTGGAGTCGTTGCCCGGCAGGACCTTGAAGCCGCGCAGACGGAGGCTGTTCGTCACCACGAAGACCGAGCTGAAGGCCATCACCGCGCCTGCCAGCATCGGGTTCAGCAGGCCCGCCGCCGCCAGCGGCACCGTCGCGACGTTGTACGCGAACGCCCAGAACAGGTTGCCCTTGATCGTGCCGAGGGTCCGGCGCGAGAGGCGGATCGCGTCGGCCGACGCGCGCAGGTCGCCGCGGACCAGCGTCAGGTCGCTCGACTCGATCGCCACGTCCGTGCCCGTGCCCATCGCCAGACCGAGATCCGCCTGCGCGAGCGCGGCCGCGTCGTTGACGCCGTCGCCGACCATGGCGACCACCCGGCCCGCGGACTGCAGCCGGCGGACCTCCTCGACCTTGCCGGACGGCAGCACGCCGGCGATGACCTCGTCGATGCCGACCTCCGCGGCCACCGCCCGGGCGGCGGCCTCGTTGTCGCCGGTCAGCATCACCGGCGTAAGGCCCAGCGCGCGCAGCTGGCGGACCGCCTCGGCACTGGTCGGCTTGACCGTGTCGGCCACCACCAGCAGGCCGCGTGCCGCGCCGTCCCAGGCCACGGTCACCACGGTCCGGCCGAGGCGCTCCGCATCGGCCTTCGCGTCGGCCAGCTCATTCGGCAACGCCGGCAGCCAGTCGGCGGACTCGTGCGCCCGGCCGGCGGCGACCGAACGACCCTCGACCGTGCCGCGCACGCCGAGCCCGTCGATCGACGAGAACCCGGTGACGGCCGGCAGGTCGCCGCCCCGCGAGCGGGCCGCGGACGCGACCGCGCGGGCGATCGGGTGCTCCGAGGCGTCCTCGAGCGCGCCCGCCAGCCGCAGCAGCTGCGTGGCGGCGACCCCGGCGGCGGGCACGACGTCCACGAGGGACATCCGGCCGGCGGTGACGGTACCGGTCTTGTCCAGCACGATCGTGTCGACCCGGCGCGTGGACTCGAGCACCTCCGGGCCCTTGATGAGCAGGCCGAGCTGCGCGCCCCGGCCCGTGCCCACGAGCAGCGCGGTCGGCGTCGCGAGGCCCAGCGCGCACGGGCAGGCGATGATCAGCACGGCCACCGCCGCGGTGAAGGCCGCCGACGGGGACGCGCCGGCACCGAGCCAGAACCCCAGCGCCGCGAGCGAAAGCGCGATCACGACCGGGACGAACACCGCCGAGACCCGGTCGGCCAGCCGCTGCACCGGCGCCTTGCCCGTCTGCGCCTGCTCGACCAGCTTGGCCATCTGCGCGAGCTGCGTGTCCGCACCGACGCGGGTCGCCCGCACGACGAGCCGGCCGCCCGTGTTCACGGTCGCACCGACGACCCGCGCCGACGGACCGACCTCGACCGGCACCGGCTCGCCGGTCAGCATGCTCTCGTCGACGGCCGAGGAGCCTTCCTCGACCACGCCGTCGGTGGCGACCTTCTCCCCCGGCCGCACCACGAACAGGTCGCCGACGGCCAGGCGCTCGATCGGCACCCGCGTCTCCAGCCCGCCGCGCAGTACCGCGACGTCCTTTGCGCCCAGCGACAGCAGCGCGCGCAGCGCCGAGCCCGCCCGGTGCTTGGCCCGCGCCTCGAAGTACCGACCGGCGAGGATGAACGTCGTCACGCCCGCCGCGACCTCGAGGTAGATGTCACCGGCGCCACCGGACCGCTCGATCGTCAGGCGGAACGGGTGTTCCATGCCCGGCGTGCCGGCCGTGCCGAGGAACAGCGCGTACAGCGACCAGCCGAACGCGGCCAGCGTGCCGAGCGAGATCAGCGTGTCCATCGTGGCCGAGCCGTGGCGCAGGTTCAGCCACGCCGCCCGGTGGAACGGCAGCGCGCCCCACACGACGACCGGCGCGGCGAGCGCGAGCGACGCCCACTGCCAGTACTCGAACTGCAGCCACGACGACATCGCCATCGCGACCACGGGGATCGACAGCGCGAGGCTCACCAGCAGCCGCGTGCGCAGCGCCCGCACCTCGCGGTCCTCGGGCGCGGCCTCCTCGGGCGCGGGGGCGGCGGGCAGCGCGGCCGTGTAGCCCATCTTCTCGACCACGCCGATCAGCACGTCGGCCGTCACCGCGTCCGGCGCGGTGACCAGCGCCTTCTCGGTCGCGTAGTTGACGCTGGCCGCGACGCCGTCCAGCCGGTTCAGCTTCTTCTCGATGCGGGCCGCGCACGACGCGCACGTCATGCCGCCGATCTCGAGCTCGAGGTTGGCCGACATCACTTCTCCTCGTGCGGCTCGGCGACCGCGGTGAACCCGGCCGTGCGGACGACGCCGCCGTGCTGGAAGTCCAGGTACAGCCGGTAGGTACCCGCCGACGGTACCTCCGCGAAGAACGTGATCGCCGGGCCCGGCTTCGTGCGGCCGTCGCCCGGCTCGCCGTCCGGGTGGACGTGCAGGTAGGCGAGGTCGCCCTGGCGCAGCGCGATCAGGTGGCCGTACGCGGCGAGGTAGGGCTGCAGGTCAGTGACCGGCTCGCCACCCCGGTCGACGGTCAGCGTCAGCCTGCTGGTCGTGCCCGGCACGAGCGTGCCGGCGAGCGTCACGCGGTAACCGGCCACCGTCGCGGTACGCGACGGCGCGGGCAGGGGCTCGGGCCGGTACGCACCGGCCACCGCGACGTCCGCGCCGAGCGTGGTGCCCTCGTCGTGGCCGGCGGCCTGGAAGTCCGCGAACACCCGGTAGTCGCCGGCCGCCGCGAAGGTCAGCGGGATCCGCCAGGTGCCGTCGGCGGCCATCGCCGGGTGCACGTGCCGGAAGCCGGACAGGTCACGCCGGGCGACGACCAGGTGCATCAGCTTGTCGTGGGTCGGCGCGAAGCGGGTGACGGGCACGCCACGCTCGTCGAGGACGCGGAACGCGAAGTCGCCGCGCTCGCCGGCCCGCAGGCCGCCGCCGCGCACGTCGAGCGTCAGGCCGTCCGCCGAGACCTGCAGGCCCTTGGGCACCTCGGTGCCGTGCGCCGTGCCGTGCGTGGCGCTGCCGCCGGACGCCCCGCTCATGCCCTCGTGCCCGGCGGCCGCGGGCTCCGGCTCGGCCGCGACCGGCCCGACCGCCTGGCCGACGCCGTACGCGGCGGCGAACGCCACCACCAGGGCGAGCCCGAAGCCGCCGAGCTTGCTTGCCGTGCCGGAGATGGCCATGTCAGCTCGCCAGCTCGTAGCCGGCCTCGTCCACCATCGCGCGCACGTCCTCGGTGTCGACGGGCCGCTCGCTCGTGATGGTGACCAGGCCGGATGCCAGGTCGACGGCGACGTCGGTGACGCCCGGAATCCGGCCGACCTCCTCCCGCACCGCGCCGACGCAGTGCGCGCAGGTCATTCCGGTCACCGTGTAGGTCGAGGTGGTCACGACGTCTCCCGTGGCTCGTGCTGGGTCGTTCGAGTGCCACTGTACTATACCCCAGCAGGGTATCGGAAGACCCTCGCCGGACTGCCCCGGCGCAACCGTCTACACAGGACTAGAACAGCGTCGGCGGGGACGCGGCCTCGAAGGGGTCGATGGTGTTCAGCTCGCTCGTCGGCAGGCAGGTGAACGTCACCGACAGGGCCGAGTGGTCCGACAGCCGCGTGGTACGCGGCTCGTGCACGTACTCGCACTCCTCGATCTCCGCGGCGAGCTTCTTCGTGCAGTGGGCGTGGTCGTAGCGGTAGCCGTCGCCGGTGCGGCCGATCCAGCTGTACTCGGCCCGTTCGGGCTCCAGGTGCCGGAACGCGTCGACGAGGCCGTGCTTGTCGGTCAGGCCGCGGTAGAAGTCGTACTCGAACCAGCGGAACGTCGTGTAGCTCGGCTCGTGGTCCGGCTCGATCACGTTGAGGTCGCCGAGCAGGACGGTCTCCGCGCCGGAGTCGGACAGCCCGTTCGCGCCGAGGGCCTGGGACAGCTCCGAGAGCCAGCGGCGCTTGCGCTCGGTGCGTCCGGCCGTGGCGTCCCGGGTGGGCGCGTACGCGCCGAGCACGCGGACGAGCCCCATGCCGGTGGAGACCAGCACGCCCGCCACCCGTTCGGGCAGGAAGGACAGATGTGCCCCGATCGGGTCAACCTGGATCGGCAGCCTGCTGACGATCATCACGCCGTACTCGGCCGGCCCGGGCTTCGGGTAGACCACGGCCCAGCCGGCCGTGCGGAACGCGTCGGCCAGGTGGCGGCAGCCGTCGGAGGCCCTGGTCTCGGTCAGCACGAAGACGTCCTCGTGCCGCGTGGCGAGCCAGGCGAGCTGGCGGTGGGCACGCTCCTCCGAAGGGCTGCCGATATTGAAGGTCATCAGGCTGAGGCCGGACATGCGGCCGATGTTAGAGGTGGCCCTCGGGCGTCCCGATCACCGGTCGGCCACCCGACGCACCCGAGTGGACACTCAGCGCAGCACGGGGTTCAGCGCGGCGTCATTCCTCGGCCATGGCCAGCAGCTTGGTGACCGTGTTCCAGTTCCGCATGGTCGCCACCTCGCCCTTGCGGACCGGGAAAGCGGCGAGCACCTTCGAGTTCATCACGCCGTCCGGGGTCCAGAAGTAGATCTCGCGCTTGCCCACGTGGAACAGCTCGGGCGCGAAGCTGTCCGCGGCGAAGTCCGGCCGTACCGGCGCGACCCGCAGGAACGACACGTGGTAGCGGGAGCCGTTGTCGGCCACCGAGCCCAGCGGGTCGGCCTCGACCACGGCCCGCAGCTCGTCCGCGGTCAGCACCACGCAGTCGATCGAGAAACCGGAACGTTCCGCGAGGTGCGCCTCCAGCTCGCGCTGGACGGTGGCCGGGCGCTTCGCCGAGCGGAACACGGCGTTGCCGCTCTGCAACAGCGTCCGCGCGTTCTCGTAGCCGAGCTCGGCGAGCCAGGCACGCAGGTCGGCCATCGCCACCCGCCGCTTGCCGGCCAGGTTGATCCCGCGCAGCAGCGCAACATACGTCGGCACGAACGGGAGACTAGCGCCGCGCGGGGCCACAGGCGAGCACGCGGAACCCGTGTACCGACAGGCGATCCACGACCGGGGCGACAGCGGCACGTTCTGGCGACCGCGGTGCCGCCGGGCAGCGGCACCGGCGCGAGGTGCCCGGCGAGCAGCTTCGCGCCGGCGCCGTCCACGTCGCACAGTCCGACGTGCGACGTCCACATCGGACACGAGGACGGCGAACTGTCAGGGGTTGATGGCGAGGAAGATGAACGCCGCCAGCAGGACCAGGTGCACGCCGCCCTGCAGCCGGGTGGCGCGGCCGGGGACCACGGTCAGCACGCTCACCACGACGGTCAGCGCCAGCAGCACCATCTGCGTCGCGCCGAGGCCGAGCACCAGCGGGCCCTCCAGCCACACCGACGCCAGCGCGATCGTCGGGATGGTCAGGCCGATGCTCGCCATCGCGGAGCCGTACGCGAGGTTGAGGCTGATCTGGATCCGGCCGCGGCGGGCCGCGCGGACCGCGGCGAGCGTCTCCGGCAGCAGCACCAGCATCGCGATCACGACGCCGACGAACGACTGCGGGAAGCCGGCCAGCGCGACCCCGTCCTCGATCGCCGGGGACTCGACCTTCGCCAGGCCCACGACCGCGACGAGCGCGAGCATGAGCAGGCCGAGGCTCGTCAGCGCCGCGCGCGTGGTCGGCGGGACGGCGTGCTCCCCGGCTTCCTCGGGGGCGCCGTGCTGCGTCACCGGCAGGAAGAAGTCCCGGTGGCGGACCGTCTGCGTCAGCACGAACGTCGCGTACAGCGCGAGCGACGCGAGGGCCGCGAACGACAGCTGTGCCGTGGAGAACTCCGGCCCGGGCTCGCTGGTGGTGAACGTCGGCAGCACCAGGCTCATCGTGGACAGGGTGGCCACGGTCGCGAGCGCGGCGCCGCTGCCCTCCGCGTTGAACAGCGTGACCCCGAACCGCCGCGCGCCGAGCAGCAGGGAGAGCCCGACGATCCCGGTGGTGGTCAGCATGACCGCGGCGAACACCGTGTCCCGCGCGAGCGTGGCCGAATCCGGCCCGCCGGAGACCATCAGCGTGACGATCAGCGCCACCTCGATGACGGTGACCGCGACCGCGAGCACCAGCGAGCCGAACGGCTCCCCGACCCGGTGCGCGACGACCTCCGCGTGGTGCACGGCCGCGAGCACCGACCCGGCGAGGAGCAACGCCACGGCGCCGACGAGCACGGCCCCGGGCGCGCTTCCCCAGGTCAGCGCCAACGCGACGATCGCGAGTGCGGGTACGAGCACCGTCCATTCCAGCAACCGCCGCATACGCCGACCTTAAGGCGTGCCCGGCGGGTCACCGTGGATCACCGGCCCGCGACTCGCGGGCCGCCGGGCCCGCTCTCCCGGCGAACGCGCCGGTCAGGCCGCCTTCGGCTGCTCCCCGTCCAGGCGCTCCTCGATGGTGTCCGACGCGCGCTCCGGCGTACCGGCCGCGCGGGCCAGCGTGCGCACCCGGCGCGCGGCGGCGCGGGCCGGCTCGTCGACCGCGAGCCGCGAGACCGTGCGGCGCAGCGTGGCGGGGTCGAGGTCGGCGAGGCGTACCAGCACGCCCAGCCCGAGCGCGGACAGCCGCTGCGCGTGCCGGTGCTGCGCCGCCGTGCGCGGCGCGAGGACGATCGGCGTGGCGTGGCGCAGCGCGGCCGCGATGCCGGGCAGGTCACCGTTCGCGAGCACGACGTCCGCGTGGTCGAGCACGGCGAAGCGGCCCGGTAGCGGCGTGAAGTTGACCGGCAGGTCGTCCGCGGCCAGGTCGCTCGCCAGCACCAGCACCTGCCAGTCCTGCTCGCCGAACGCCTCCGCGAGCAGTTCGACGGGTACGTCGTCGAGCGAGACCACGAGCACCTGGCGTGGGTCTTCGGGAGTCCAGTCGCCGAACACCGTGCCGCGGCCGGCCGGGTGCACGTACAGGTAGTCCTCGCCGAACGAGCGCTCGGCGGGCCAGTCCACCACCTCGCCGGTCGCCAGGTTGGTGTCCGCGACCACGACGCGGACGCCCCACTCGAGCCCGAACGCGACGGCGTCGTCGTAGGTCCGCGGGTCGCACACGATCAGGTCGACCGGCTTGGCACCCAGCCGCTCGGTGAACGCCGGCAGCCCGCGCAGGCTCTGGACGTCCCGGCCGAAGCGCAGCAGGAGCACGCCCGCCTCGGCGTCCTCCTCGGCGAACGGGTCGCCGGTCGCGAACGTCACGAGGTGCCCGCGCCGGCCGAGCTCCTCGGCGACACCGAGCGTCAGGTACTGGTGGTTCTCGTCGGGACGGCTGAGGAACAGCACGTGCCGGGTCGATCCCATGGTGGCCTCCGTGGACGGCGTGTCCTCCGAACGTATGGCCGTCCCCTCGCGCAAACCTCCAGTTCCGCTGGAGGCCCCTGGCCCGCGTGCCGCCGATGCGGTAGGGCGTCAGCCGGAGTTCGCCGCGAACAGCGCGAGCTTGTCCACCTCCTGGTCGAACCGGCCGTCGTCGTGTGCGTTCACGATCAGCTCGGCGAGGTCGCGCAGCTTCGTGTTGCTGTTCTGCGACGCGCGGCGCAGCGTGTCGAACGCCTGCTCGGAGTCGTACTCGAAGTGGCGCATCAGCAGGCCCTGCGCGCGCCCCACCAGCGACCGGGTCCGCAAGGCCGCCTGCAGCTGGCCGACCAGCTGCTGGCTGTCGTGGTAGAGCGTCGCGTTGTCGAAGGCCACGCCCGCGTTCAACGTGAGCAACAGCACGACGTCGTACGCGAGGTCGTCGAACTGCCCGGCCTTGCGGGAGAACAACGTCAGCACGGCGTGCTCCTCCCCGTGCGTGGCGAGCGGCAGCGCGAGGCAGCCGTGGAAGCCGCCGTTGATGAGCTGCGTGCTGAACGCGGGCCAGCGCTGGTCGGTGTTCGCGTCGTCGAGCCGGCGCGGTTCGGTGAACGTCACCGCTTCGATGACCGGGCCGGGCGAGAGCGGGTCGAAGCCGAGGTCCGCGCCGCCGACCACGGTCTCCACCGACTCGGTCGACCGCACGGTGATGGTGGCCGCGTCGCAACCGGGGATCGTGCGCACGATCCGCGCGACGAAGCGGTCGAGCGTGGCGCCGAAGTCGTCGGCGTCGACGAGTCTGGTGACCTCGACGAGCTCCTTGGCGATGGTGAGAATGTCGTCGTCGGGCATTGCCCGAGTCTTCCCCGGAACAGCCGCGAGAGCTAGGGTGATCGCGACCTCACGGTTACGCAGTCAGCCGTGTGCCTCGAACCTCCCGGAGGCCCGAATGGCTGAACCTATCCGCACGCGGCGTCTGAGGTCCCGCGTGACTCGCCACCACTCCCCCATCACCGAACCGCTGCTGAAGCTGCACGGATACTCGCCACGCGCCGGCGTGGCCGTGGTGTCCGCGGACGGCGAGATCGACCTCGCCAACCGCGAACAGCTCGCCGCCCAACTGTCCTTACCGACCGACGACCCGGCCGTCCGGTTACTGGTCTGCGACCTCTCGGCCACCACGTTCCTCGCCTGCTCCGGGCTGTCCGTCCTGCTGGACGCGAAGGCCCGGCTCGCGGCGCGTGGCGCGAAGCTGCGCGTGGTGTCGGCCGACTCCGCCGTGCTCCGCATGCTGGACGCCACCGGGCAACTCGCCGTGCTGGACGTCGCGCCGGAGCTCGCCGCGGCCGTCCCGCACGCCGACGAGGACCTCGACGACCTCGACGACACCGGGAAGCCGCCCTCGGCAGAACCGCGGACCCGCGACGCCGACGGCCTGCTGGAGCTCAAGACCGCGCTCGCCCGCGCGGTGGCGCAGACCACCCGGCTCGCGGTGACGTGGGGCCGGCTCGCCGAGCAGGTCGCCGCCCTGGACGCCGACCGGCTCGTGGACGGCCGCGGCGGGCACTGGCAGCCTCGCGAGACGCTCGCCGAGATGGCCGAGGACCTGCGCGTACTCCAGAACCATCTCGCCACCGGCGCGCTGCTCGCGGCGCCGACCGTCGAGGACCTCGGCCACCTGCGAACCTTGGGCGGAGACTCCTGACCGCGCCGAACGTCCGGTTTGGTGGCAGTGTTGAGGAATGGGTGGCTGCGTCGAACGGATCCGGGACCGGGGTGACGAGGAGCGTGCGAAGGAGATAGTCGACGTTCTCGTGGAGGCGTTCGACGAGCTCATGCGCGCGGACCCGGTGGCCTTCCGGCGCAAGTTCCGCAAGATGGCGGCGGCACCGTTCGCCTTCTACCGCGGCACCGCCTGCCTCTTCTACGCCGACATGGTCCACGAGCCGGATCCGTGGGCGGACGAGCGGACGAGCCGGGTGTGGATCCAGGGTGACCTGCACGCCGAGAACTTCGGCACGTACATGGACGGCTCGGGCACGCTGGTGTTCGACGTCAACGACTTCGACGAGGCCTACCTCGGCAGCTTCACCTGGGACCTGCGCCGCCTGGTCGCGAGCCTCGCGCTGATGGCGTGGAGCAAGGCGATCTCCGACGACGACATCGCCGCGCTCGTCGGCACCTACCTGCGCGCGTACGTGCGCCAGGTGCGTGACTTCGCCGCGAACCCCGGCGACGAGCTGGTGCGGCTGCAGCTCGACAGCACCGAGGGCGTGGTGCACGACGTGCTGCTCCGGGCCCGCGTGCGGACCCGGATCGAGCTGCTCGACACGCTGACCACGGTCACCGACTACGAGCGGGAGTTCACCCGGCGGCTCGGCGTGCGCGAGCTCGACGACGGCGAGCGGGAGACCGTGCTGCGCGCGTTCGAGTCCTATTTGGACACAATTCCGCAGGCCAAGCGGCTCAAGGGACACAGCTACCACGTCAAGGACGTCGTCGGCCGCTCCGGCTTCGGCATCGGGTCGGCCGGGCTGCCCGCCTACAACGTGCTCGTCGAGGGCCACACCCAGGCGCTCGAGAACGACGTGGTGCTGTCGATGAAGCAGGGCAACGTGCCGGCGCCGAGCCGGATCGTCGGTGAGCAACGGATTCGGGGGTACTTCGAGAACGAAGGCCACCGCACGGCCGTCTCGCAGCTGGCGCTGCAGGCCT
>NZ_DATBKY010000052.1:0-7265 GCF_036555685.1 Actinophytocola sp.
GCGGAGTTCGGCTTCTTCGGGGTGGTGGTGTACACGCGGGTGCACACGCCACGGCGCTGCGGGCTCCCCTTGAGCGCCGCAGTCTTCTGCTTGGCGACCTTGTCCTGGCGGCCCTTACGGACCAGCTGCTGGATCGTGGGCATGGACCGGCTTTCTCCTGGTGTACTGCTTACTGCTTAGGTCTTTGCTTCTCGTCCCGCTCCGTATCACGAGGTCGGGCGTGTCGCCCTTCCCCATAACGCCCGCGCAGGATTGAATCATCCCTACGAGGCTCGGAAGGAACTCCGCGGTTACTGCCGGGTGTCCGCTCTCGCGGACCTCCGCGCACAGGCACGCGGATCGACCCGACCTGGGCCGGGCGCGAGTACCAAAGATACCTGGCCGGTTTGAGAGGGTCAAAACCGGGGTCACCTGCGGCTCGAGCCACAGTCGTTTACCCCGCTCACACGGTTCCAACAGCTAGCGAGCGGCGTTCATTCCGGCTCGCTCGCCGGTCACGTCCCAGAGATGGTGTGTACCGGATCGTGTACGAGGTAGCGCGCGAGCGTCTCGATCGTGAAGTGGGCGCCGTCGCTGCGCGTTCCGGGCCGTGACCAGTCGCTGACCTGCTCGAACGCCGACGCGAGATGGCCGGCGGCCTCGGTCAGCTCCGCGGCCACCACGGCCGGGTCCTGCTCGAGCGGCGCCCACTTGTCCGGCCGCGGCCGCCGCGCCGCCGCGGGCTGCTCGGGCACGGCGGGCCAGCGGCCGCGTTGCGGCGCAGCAGGCCGGCGACGTCCTCGCGGGCGACCGTCCGGCTGTCGAACCCGCACTCCGGGCACGGGCGGTCCAGCACCCAGGTCCAGTCCTTGGTGTCCGGTGTGGTCGCCATGCGTACGAGCATCGCGGACGGGCGCGCGCGGCACCAGCGACGGTCGCTTGGTCGTCGATTCAGCGGGGCTGCGGAATCGCTCCCGGGCGTAGCGACGCCGTGCCGGTCAGATGCCGCAGTTGGGGGCGGACCAGAACTGGTCGGCGCGGTTGGCCACGTGGGTGTGGTCGTCGTGGTCGGGGTAGCCGGGGCCGAGGATCTCGTTGAAGCCGTGGTTGCGTGCCTGCTGCGCGAGGCCGCAGAAGCCCTGGGAACCGGCACCGAGGTCGACCGCGTCGCCGAAGAGGTGGCGGCTCGCCGCGGCGCCGCCCACCGCGTCGTTGCACGCCTTGCTGCGGAAGCCGCCGTTGACGACGATCGGCCGGTCGCCCATGGCGTGGCGCATGGCCTGCAGCTTCCACATGGAGACCAGCGCGTTGGCCTTCGCGGTGGCGGCGTCGACGTTGCCGCCGGACCAGTCGGAGTTGCAGTTGTTGAGCTCGTCGAAGGTGAAGTTGACCGGCGTGCAGTCGTCGTCGGAGAGCTCGTAGATCTTGTCGAAGGTCGACTGGTTGGCGGCGCCGTCCGCGGGCAGGCCGTAGGCCTCCTGGAAGCGGGTGACCGCGGCCTTGGTGGCGGGGCCGTACTGGCCGTCGAGGGCGAGGACGGCGCCGTAGCCCGGGTAGCCGGAGACGCGGATCTGGAGCTGGCGCACGTCGTCCCCGGCGGCGCCCTCGGCCAGCGGGCGGTCCCAGGTGAAGCAGGCGTCCGCGACCGCGGGCCCGTCGGCGTTGGCCGGCACCACCGTGACGGCGACCGTGACCGCGGCGGCCACCGCGGCGAGGAGGGCGAACAGGCGGACGAGACGCGACTTCATACGGATCCTCCGGCAAGTCGGATGATCCTCCGGAGGGTCGTCGCCGGCGATCACGCCGTCAACGAGTAACGGCGAAGTGACATATTTTGGTGGAACGTAACCGTCCGCACGGCTCACGACGATCGTCGCGAGCCCGGGACAGCGACGGGCCCCGGGAGCCGAAGCTCACCGGGGCCCGTCACCGCCCTATCTCTACACCCCTACGACTATCGGTAGTCCCGGCCGAAGTCGTAGTCGTCCAGCGGGACGGCCGCACCCGTGCCCGTGCCGAACACGTCCGGGGTGTAGTAGCCGTCGTCGTAGGACGGGATCGCGTAGGCCGCGACCCGCGCCTCCTCGGTCGGCTGCACCTGGATGTTGCGGTACTTGTTGATGCCGGTCCCCGCGGGGATCAGCTTGCCGATGATCACGTTCTCCTTCAGGCCCACGAGCTTGTCCGACCGGCCGTTGATGGCCGCGTCGGTGAGCACGCGGGTCGTCTCCTGGAAGGAGGCCGCCGACAGCCACGAGTCCGTGGCCAGCGACGCCTTCGTGATGCCCATCAGGACCGGGCGGCCGGAGGCCGGCTCGCCGCCGGCGGCGACGACGCGGCGGTTCTCCGCCTCGAACTCCGCCCGCTCGACCAGCGCACCGGGCAGGAACTCCGCGGCGCCGGAGTCCAGGATGGTCACCCGGCGCAGCATCTGCCGGACGATCACCTCGATGTGCTTGTCGTGGATGGACACACCCTGCGCCCGGTACACCTTCTGGACCTCGTCCACGAGGTGCAGCTGCGCCTCGCGCGGACCCATGACCCGCAGGACCTCGTGGGGGTCCGGCGTGCCCTCGAGCAGCTGCTGGCCGACCGACACGTGGTCGCCGTCGGACAGCGGGCCATCGGGGGTGACGGCGAGCCGCTGGCGCTTCGACAGCTTGTCGAAGACGATCTCCTCGCTGCCGTCGTCCGGGATCAGCGTGATCTTCCAGTACCGGTCGCCGTCCTCGATCCGCACCCGGCCGTCGACGTCGGCGATCGGCGCCTTGCCCTTCGGGATACGGGCCTCGAACAGCTCCTGCACACGCGGCAGACCGGTGGTGATGTCGTCTCCCGCGACACCGCCCTGGTGGAACGTACGCATCGTCAGCTGCGTACCCGGCTCACCGATCGACTGCGCGGCCACGATGCCGACCGCCTCGCCGACGTCGACCAGCTGGCCGGTCGCCATCGAGCGGCCGTAGCAGGTGGCACAGACACCCACCGCGGACTCACATGTGAGCACGCTGCGCACCTTGGCCTTGGTGACCCCGGAGCCGACGAGCGTCTCGATCGCCGGGTCGCCGAGGTCGTCGCCGCGGTTGAGCAGGACGTTGCCGTCCTTGTCGGTGATCTCCTCGGCCAGCGTGCGCGCGTAGACGCTGGTCTCCACGTGCTGGTCGCGCAGGACCGTCCCGTCCGGGCCGGCCTCGCCGATCTTCATGTTGATGCCGCGGGTGGTGCCGCAGTCGACCTCGCGGACGATGACGTCCTGCGACACGTCCACCAGACGCCGGGTGAGGTAACCCGAGTCGGCGGTCCGCAGCGCGGTGTCGGCCAGACCCTTGCGGGCGCCGTGCGTGGCGATGAAGTACTCCAGCACCGACAGACCCTCGCGGAAGTTGTGCTTGATCGGCCGCGGGATGTACTCGCCCTTCGGGTTGGACACCAGACCACGCATGCCGGCCAGCGACCGGACCTGGGTCATGTTGCCCGCCGCACCCGACTTCACGATCATCGGGATCGGGTTGTCGTCCGGGAAGTTCTCCTCCATGGCCTGGGCGACCTCTTCGGTCGCCTGGCCCCAGACCTTGACCAGCTCGTTGTTCCGCTCGGCGTGCGACAGCTGACCGCGCTGGTAGCGCTTCTCGACCGCGTCCGCCTTCTTCTCGTACTCGTCGAGGATCTCGGCCTTCTTCGCCGGCACGACCACGTCGGAGATCGCGATCGTGACGCCGGACCGGGTGGCCCAGAAGAAGCCCGCGTCCTTGAGCTTGTCGAGGGTGCGCGCCACGGTGACCATCGGGTACCGCTCGGCCAGGTCGTTCACGATCGCGGCCTGGCGCTTCTTCGGCATCGGCTCGTTCATGAACGGGTAGTCCTCGGGCAGCAGGTCGTTGAACAGCACCCGGCCCAGGGTCGTCTCCGCCAGCCACGTCGAGCCCGGCTCCCAGCCCTCCGGCTTGTCCGCCGACGCCGGCGCGCGGTCGGAGATGCGCACCTTGATCGGCGACTGCAGGTCGATGGCGTGGCGGTCGTGCGCCATGATCGCCTCGGCCGGCGAGGAGAACGCCAGCCCGGCGCCCAGCCCGTCCTCCTTGAGGCGGGTCAGGTGGAACAGACCGGTCACCATGTCCAGCCGCGGCATGGCCAGCGGGCGGCCGGACGCCGGCGACAGGATGTTGTTCGACGACAGCATCAGGATCCGCGCCTCGGCCTGCGCCTCGGCGGACAGCGGCAGGTGCACCGCCATCTGGTCACCGTCGAAGTCCGCGTTGAACGCCTCGCAGACCAGCGGGTGCAGCTGGATCGCCTTGCCCTCGACCAGCTGCGGCTCGAAGGCCTGGATGCCGAGGCGGTGCAGCGTCGGCGCGCGGTTGAGCATCACCGGGTGCTCGGTGATGACCTCTTCCAGCACGTCCCACACGGCCGGTCGCGCGCGCTCCACCATCCGCTTGGCGGACTTGATGTTCTGCGCGTGGTTGAGGTCGACCAGCCGCTTCATCACGAACGGCTTGAACAGCTCGAGCGCCATCGCCTTCGGCAGGCCGCACTGGTGCAGCTTGAGCTGCGGGCCGACCACGATGACCGACCGGCCGGAGTAGTCGACGCGCTTGCCCAGCAGGTTCTGGCGGAACCGGCCCTGCTTGCCCTTGAGCAGGTCGGACAGCGACTTCAGCGGCCGGTTGCCCGGGCCGGTGACCGGACGCCCGCGACGGCCGTTGTCGAACAGCGCGTCCACGGCCTCCTGCAGCATCCGCTTCTCGTTGTTGACGATGATCTCGGGGGCGCCGAGGTCGATCAGCCTCTTGAGGCGGTTGTTGCGGTTGATCACGCGGCGGTACAGGTCGTTCAGGTCGGAGGTGGCGAAGCGGCCACCGTCGAGCTGAACCATCGGCCGCAGGTCCGGCGGGATCACCGGGATGCAGTCGAGGACCATGCCCATCGGCGAGTTCTGCGTGGACGAGAACGCGGCCACGACCTTGAGCCGCTTGAGCGCACGGAGCTTCTTCTGCCCCTTGCCGTTGCGGATCGTGTCGCGCAGGTTCTCGGCCTCGGCCTCGACGTCGAAGTCGGCGGCCAGCTTCTGGATCGCCTCGGCGCCCATCGAGCCGGTGAAGTAGTCGCCGTAGCGGTCCACCAGCTCGCGGTAGAGCACCTCGTCCGCGATCAGCTGCTTGGGCTCGAGCTTGGTGAAGGTGCTCCAGATCTCCTCGAGCCGGTCCAGCTCGCGCTGGGCCCGGTCGCGGAGCTGGCGCATCTCGCGCTCGCCGCCCTCCTTGACCTTGCGGCGGACGTCGCTCTTGGCGCCCTCCTCCTCGAGCGACTTGAGGTCGGCCTCGAGCTTCTGCGCGCGGGCCTCGATGTCGGCGTCACGCCGGTTCTCGACGTGCTTGCGCTCGACGCCGATCTCGCTCTCGAGCGTGGCGAGCTCGTTGTGCCGCAGCTCGGTGTTCACGCTCGTGATCACGTACGCCGCGAAGTAGATGATCTTCTCGAGGTCCTTCGGGGCGAGGTCGAGCAGGTAGCCCAGCCGCGACGGCACGCCCTTGAAGTACCAGATGTGGGTGACGGGTGCGGCCAGCTCGATGTGGCCCATCCGCTCGCGGCGCACCTTCGCGCGCGTGACCTCGACGCCACAACGCTCACAGATGATGCCCTTGAAGCGGACGCGCTTGTACTTGCCGCAGTAGCACTCCCAGTCGCGGGTCGGGCCGAAGATCTTCTCGCAGAAGAGCCCGTCCTTCTCCGGCTTGAGGGTGCGGTAGTTGATGGTCTCGGGCTTCTTCACCTCACCGTAGGACCACTGGCGAATGTCGTCCGCGGTCGCGAGGCCGATGCGAAGCTCGTCGAAGAAGTTGACGTCAAGCAAGTCGGGTCTTCCCCTTATTTCGTAGCAGCCGAGGCAGGACTAGTTGACGACGTCGTCGACGGACGGCGACTCATTGCGGGACAGGTTGATGCCCAGGTTGGCGGCCGCGCGCTCAAGGTCCTCGTCGTCCCCGTCGCGCATCTCGATCGCGGCACCGTCGCTGGAGAGGACCTCCACGTTCAGGCACAGCGACTGCAGCTCCTTGAGCAACACCTTGAACGACTCCGGAATGCCCGGCTCCGGGATGTTCTCGCCCTTGACGATGGCCTCGTAGACCTTCACCCGGCCGAGCACGTCGTCGGACTTGATCGTCAGCAGCTCCTGCAGCGTGTACGCCGCGCCGTAGGCCTGCATCGCCCAGCACTCCATCTCACCGAAGCGCTGACCACCGAACTGCGCCTTACCACCGAGCGGCTGCTGGGTGATCATCGAGTACGGACCGGTCGACCGGGCGTGGATCTTGTCGTCCACCAGGTGGTGCAGCTTCAGGATGTACATGTAGCCGACCGCCACCGGGAACGGGAACGGCTCGCCGGAGCGCCCGTCGAGCAGCACCGCCTTGCCGTCCTCGCCGACCATCCGCTCGCCGTCCCGGTTGGGGAGCGTCGAGCCGAGCAGGCCGGTGATCTCGTCCTCCTTGGCACCGTCGAACACCGGGGTCGCGGTGTGCGTGCCGGGGGCCACGTCGTAGAGCTCCTCGGGGAGCTTCGACGCCCACTCGGGGCCGCCCTCGATCTTCCAGCCCTGCGACGCCAGCCAGCCGAGGTGCAGCTCGAGCACCTGGCCGATGTTCATCCGCCGGGGCACACCGTGGGTGTTCAGCACGACGTCGACCGGGGTGCCGTCCGGGAGGAACGGCATGTCCTCGGCGGGCAGCACCTTGCCGATGACGCCCTTGTTGCCGTGCCGGCCGGCGAGCTTGTCGCCGTCCTGGATCTTGCGCTTCTGGGCCACGTACACCCGGACCAGCTCGTTGACGCCCGGGGGCAGCTCGTCCTCGTCCTCGCGGGAGAACACCCGGATGCCGATGACCTTGCCGGTCTCGCCGTGCGGCACCTTCAGCGAGGTGTCGCGCACCTCGCGCGCCTTCTCGCCGAAGATCGCGCGGAGCAGGCGCTCCTCGGGCGTCAGCTCGGTCTCGCCCTTCGGCGTGACCTTGCCGACCAGGATGTCGCCGTCGCCGACCTCCGCACCGATGCGGATGATGCCGCGCTCGTCGAGGTCGGCGAGGACCTCCTCGGAGACGTTCGGGATGTCCCGGGTGATCTCCTCGGCGCCGAGCTTGGTGTCCCGGGCGTCGATCTCGTGCTCCTCGATGTGGATCGAGGTGAGCACGTCGTCCTGGATGAGCCGCTGCGAGATGACGATGGCGTCCTCGTAGTTGTGGCCCTCCCACGGCATGATCGCCACGAGCAGGTTCTTGCCGAGCGCC
>NZ_DATBKY010000053.1:0-1688 GCF_036555685.1 Actinophytocola sp.
CGCAGGTGGCGGTCGACCGGCCCCTCGGCCCGGCCGTCCAGCACGGCGAGCCCGGCCGCTGCCGCGCCGAGGTCGCCGGTCACGCCCACCAGGTCGCCCGGCTGTGCGCCGTCGCGGCCCACGAACGCCTCCGGCGCCTCCGCCCAGCCGATCACCGTGACCGCGATCGCCAGCACCGGCCCGCCGACCAGGTCACCGCCGGCGATCGTCACGCCGCACGTGACGGCCAGCGCCTCGGCGCCGCGGTGCAGGGCCACGATGTCTTCGTCCGACAACGCGTCCGGGATCACGATCGAGAGGAACGCCTCGCCCGGCTCGGCGGCCATCGCCGCCAGGTCGGAGACCGCGGCGGCGAGCGCGCGGTAGCCGGCGTCCTCGGCCGTCCAGCCCTGGCCGAGGCGGAAGTGCGTGCCGTCGACCATCACGTCGGTCGACACCGCGGCGGCGCCGCCGGCCCGCAGGACCGCTGCGTCGTCACCGATCCAGCGCACGACGCGCGAGCCCGCGCGGCGCTCGAGCGCGCCGTGGATCGCCTGGATCAGGCGAAGCTCGCGCAGACCCGCCTACCGGTGCCGGTAGACGATGCGCGCGCGGTTGAGGTCGTAGGGGGAGACCTCCACGCGGACGCGGTCACCGGGCAGGATGCGGATGCGGAACCGCCGCATCTTCCCAGCGACGTGCCCGAGCACCTCGTGCCCGTTGTCGAGCTGCACCCGGAACATCGCGTTCGGGAGCGCCTCGACGACCTCCCCCTCGAACTCGACCTTCTCTTCCTTCGCCAAGGGCTACGTCCTCAGATCGTCCGCACGTTCGTGGCCTGGGGGCCCTTCGGGCTCTCGCCGAGCTCGTACTCGACCTTCGCCCCCTCCGCCAGCGTGCGGAAGCCGTCACCCGTAATCGCGGAGAAGTGCACGAACGCGTCCTGGCCGCCGTCGTCCGGCGTGATGAACCCGAACCCCTTCTCGTCGCTGAACCACTTCACGACACCCGTTGCCATCTGCTGCAGCACCTCCGCTGCGTCGACTCGATGCGGAGGTCGTGCGACCGGCACTGTCCTACCCGCATGCTCTTACCGCCGGAGCGGCCTCTGACGCGCCGGTTTATACCAGTGGACCCAGCGCCCCGCTAGCGCTGGTCGCCGGGCGGCGTGCCGGTGTCGGGCGGCGGTTGCGGCGGCGACTCGTACTGGTCGGGATCGAACTGCGTGCCGCCGGTGTCGTCGTCGTTGCCGCCGTTGTCGTTCTGCTGCTTCTCGTCGTCGGGCGTGGTGGACGGCTCCTCGTCCTTGCCGCGCGAGCCGAAGCCGAGCTTGTCGCCGCCGGAGGTGGCGTACTCGCCGAAGAACGGATGCGTGACGAACGGCTCCTTGGGCTGCGGGAACGGGCCGCAGAATCCGCCGATGATCGACTTCATGTACGTGCCCCAGATGTCGGCCGGGAACGTGCCGCCGTCGACCGGGCCGCCGTGGTACTGGTAGTTCATGAAGATGCGCTCGTTCGGATAGCCGACCCACACGGCCGTCGCGAGCCGCGGGGTGAAGCCGACGAACCACGCGTCGGTGTTGTTGTCGGTCGTTCCGGTCTTGCCGCCGGCCGGGCAGCCGATGTTCGCGTGCGTACCTGTGCCGCCCTGGATGTTGGCCTCGAGGATCTTCGTCGCCTCGTAGGTCACGCCGTCCGGGAACACCT